>CANDYO010000066.1 GCA_947424995.1 Rickettsiales bacterium
GGTTGCATCTCTGATAATCATTTTTGTTTTCCTAATACTATATATTTAATACCGTTTACTTAAGTTAGAGATGGCTCCGAATCCGTAATCGCATTAATGAGTTCTCTTCTTCACCTTCTTAGGTTGAGGTAACTTTTCATTATGATTCTTATCTTCTGTCATGCTATTTTTCTTCAATGGTTTCTGTTGCTTTAGAAGCTGCTTCTTACCTTCGTCGCTTAGGTTTTCAAAGATATTTGGTTTTTCACTATTGCTTTCATTTTGGGCAAGATCAACTTTAGCAAGCACTTGTTGAGTGTTTTTATCTTGGCTAATTTTTAAAGCATTTTGGCGATAATTTTCCACTGATGTCAAAATAGCTGCACCTACGGCAAGAGTAGTTAAAACATTAAAATTACTATCATTTTTAATCACTTCTTTTATAGTTTTACTTGATTCAGTAGATATTACTCTAGAATAAATAAAGCCTTGGAGATTTCTTTTATCCAGGGCTGCGCCTCCACTGCTTGTGCGCCAAGCTAGATTATAATATGCTTTGCCTATTCCAGAAAGAAAGGCTTCATAAACATCATGCTTACCGCTATATCCGACTGCTGAAGCGGCAGCAATTCCTGACATATTTGAATCTCCTCCCATATAGGCTACTGACGCTCCGGTCATTGTTGCTAAAAGAGAGGCATATGCTACTTGAGCAAGAGTAGTTCTGGATTTAGATACTAATCCATCAATAGCTGCGTCAACTACTAGATCGGTGAATTTCTGATATTCTTTTGGTACTAAACTCACTATAGCTCCACCAATTCCTCCTGCAATTGCACCTACAATCGGCTCTGGACTAAAGATCAAAGGATTTCCTGAAGATATTCCTGACATTGCTCCTTTCATGCCATAATTTATTGCATAACGAATGGTTTTGTTTTCGCTGTGAATAATATTATTACTAGCTTTTTTACTTTCTTCATAAAGAAGATTCGCCACTTCTAATCCAAGCTTCATATCAGAAGTGGCAGCTATAATTGCTGTAGAAAAAAAAGTAGCAGTTGACTTAAGGGTTAGAGGTGGTATTTCTGCAGATTTAAGTGCTGTAACTCTTTTTTTAGGGTGAAGATTTTTTTTATCTACTTGCTCATAATTTTTTAAATTATGAATACGCGCGTTAATATGAGTTGTTATATACTTTCTTGCCGCTTCTGTGTGCGCTTCACTTATCTCATTAATTTGGGTGGGATCTTTTAATGCTGATCTTAAATAAAGCACACTTGGTAATAAAGGTACTGAAGCGGAATCTTCTTCCGTTTGAACTTTAGCCTGCCACATTGAGAGTCCGGCAGCCTCTTCAATTGGCAAATTATCATTATATTTAAGCATTGATTCTAAGGCTCTTAATTTTTGCGCCCCATCATTCGGGTATTTGATTGGATTAAAATGCTTAGCCAGATAATTATTAATTGAAGTTTTTTGTTGTTCGGATAATTGTTGCTGCTCTTTTTCTTTTGACATAATAGTTATTTCCATCGATCGCTATGCATCTAATGGTATAGAGCTATTAATTGCTAGTCAAATAAATTTCTTATCTTCAAGTTATAGTAGAACAAAGATCAGAGTTATAATTCAATTGAGTGATTTTGGTTATAGCCTTTTTGCCATTAGATAGTTACTACGCCCAATAAACTCTCCATTGGGTACAGTGAATTCTCCGGCGATAATAAAGCCTGCTTTGGTATAAACATGTTTGGCTTTAGAATTTTTTTTATCTGGTGATATAATAATTACGTCTACTTGATTATCAATTTTAGCTTGGTAGAAATCTATAAAGGTCTCTAGACTTAAAGCAGCAAGGCCTTTACCGAGATGTTCTTCATTACCGATTAGAAAATCAATACCTATAGCTTTGCCAGTTTTTGAAAGCTTACCATCCCAAATTTTAGCTAATTGATTATCTGAGATTACTTTTGCAGTTGTTTCGGCGGTCATAATCAAACAATAAGGTTCATTGTCTATTAAGCCTATCCAATAACTGTAGATACCATCAAGGTAATTAGAAGGTTCTTTCCTGCCATTGATAAAATTTACTAGATCATCTTTATGTTCTTGGCTGTTATCCCAGAATTCAATTACATACGGTTTTTTAAGCCAACTAAAGATGATTTCTTGATATTGCTGGGTAATTTTTTCGAAGATGATATTCATAACATTGATTATCTTGAGTGAAAGCAATAAAATGCTATACTGGTGCCGCCAGAAAGAATCGAACCTTCGACCTCATCATTACCAATGATGTGCTCTACCACTGAGCCATGGCGGCATTTGATGCTTAACTTAAGTTTAAGTCAAGGAAAATAAAATGCCACATCACAATAGATTGCGCAAGAGGTATTTATACTTATGACCGAAAAACCTGTTATTACAAAGCCTAAAGTTAAAGGAAAACCCCTGGCTAAGCGCGATACTAGCAAGCTTGCTAAGGCGCTGAAATTAAATTTGTCTAGGCGCAAGGAAGGAGGCTCGAAGCAAGATAAGTAATTAGGGGTTGTATTTAGAGTTACTAAACGAATACATATAGGCGTAACGCTGCCGTCAACTTTGATCAAGCGTTAGCGCTGATCGAGGGTCCAATTGAATTCTTTTTAAATTTTGGAGAGTTGACGTAATAAGAGATTTCTACTGGACCCTCGGCTGCACTTCATTTGCCAAGGGTGACGATTACATTGTGGGTATAGCTAGTTGAAAATGCTAGATTGCAGCTATTGTTTCGACTTGATTCTGAGCTGAAGTTGAGCTATCCTGGTTAAAATTATTTTAGGAGAGTTTTAAAATGTTTATTGATCAATTACGTGCGGGGCTTGCGTCCAAACATTTATTAAATCATCGATTTTATCAATTATGGTCTGAAGGTAAGTTGGATCAAGAAATTTTAGCAGATTATGCTAAGCAATATTATAAGCATGTGGAAGCTTTTCCGCGTTATATCAGCTTAATTCATAGTCAATGTAATGATTTAACAGATCGTCAAGTATTGCTAGAAAATTTAATTGAAGAAGAGCGTGGAGAAGAAAATCATCCTAAACTATGGAGAGATTTTGCTATTGAAATAGGGGTTAGTAAAGATGATTTAATCAATGGAAAATCATATCAAACTACTGAATTTTTAGTAAATAAATTTTTTGATCTATGTAAGCAATCATATGCTGCTGGGCTTGGTGCATTATATGCTTATGAATATCAAACTCCTGCGGTTGCTGAGAGTAAAATTAAAGGATTGAAAGAGTTCTATAATATTGATAGTGAAAAAGCTTTGAAGTTTTTTGAAGTACATAAAGGTGTAGATATATGGCACTCTGAGGAGGTAGCTGATTTACTTAGAAAGTTACCAGCTGATAGCCAAACGGAAGCTTTCGAAGCAGCTTCTAAAGCAGCTGATGCATTATGGGGATTCCTAGATGGAATGATGATTGCTCATAATTTGCATCAACGTAGTTCTTGTATTCACTAAGGGTTAAATTACTATGGTAAAATTAGCATTAGTATTAACGCCTAATCCGATTTTAAAAATGAAATCAGAGCCGGTGAGTCAGGTTGATAAAGCATTGCAAATCTTCTTAGATGATATGCTAGAGACCATGTATTATGAAGATGGAGCAGGACTGGCTGCAGTCCAAGTTGGCAAGTTAAAAAGGATTTTTGTAGTAGATATAGGTAAGAAAACTGATGAGGCTCTTAGAAGTCCGCATATTTTTATCAATCCAGAAATAACTTATTGCTCTGATGAATCAGTTGAATTCAATGAGGGATGTCTTTCTTTTCCTGGAGCTAGATCCATTATCGCGCGCCCTAAGGAAATAAAAGTCAAATATTTAGATTATGACGGCAATTCTCAGGAAATGGAAGCTGATGATTGGATGGCCAGAGCTATACTTCATGAAAATGATCACTTAAATGGGGTCACTATTCCAGATCATTTATCGGCGATTAAGCGAGATGTTTTTCTTCGTCATGTGAAGAAAGCTATCCGTAATGCAAAATAATCAGTTTTCGAAACTCTACTTCTGCTGGTAATTTGTACGTCGGTTCGGTGCTCAAATTCTCATGTACTTCTTGTATACTGCGGTTCTGCGTTCCGATCCTCCTGCAAATTCCATATCAGAAGCGAATTTCGAAAGAAGTCTAATAATCTTAAAATAAGCGACATATGAAAATAATCTTTATGGGTACTCCAGAATTTGCTCTACCTACTCTTGAAGCTTTATGCTCAACGGAGCGCCAGGTGATAGCGGTTTATACTCAGGCACCTAAACCTGCTGGTAGAGGTCATGCGGAAACCCTATCGCCAGTACATAAACTTGCTAATAAGCTAGAGTTACCTGTTTTCACTCCGAAAACTTTACGTAAATTGGAAGCTCAAGAAGAGTTGAAGGCTCTTGGAGCGGATTGTGCGGTGGTTATTGCTTATGGTTTAATTTTGCCTAAAGAAGTTTTATCTATTTTTCCTTATGGCTGTATTAATATTCATCCATCAATGTTGCCTAAATATAGAGGAGCTGCGCCGATGCAGAGAACTATATTGGCTGGAGAGATGGAGACGGCTTTATGTGTAATGCAGATGGATGAAGGAATAGACACCGGTGATGTGTTATTGATGGAAAAAGTTAAGCTTGATAATGCAATTACCTATCCACAATTATCAGAAAATATGGCGAAATTAGGAGCAAAACTACTATTAGAGGTTATTGATAATATTGAGCAAGTTATCCCGCAGAAACAAAGCGAAGAGAATGCTTGTTATGCCAGTAAGATTACCAAGGAAGAGGGGGAGCTTAATTGGCATGAAAATGCAGCTCAGTTAATGTTAAAAGTTAGGGCTTTGAATCCTTGGCCAGGTACTTTCTTTAATTATAATGGTGAAAAGATTAAAGTGTTGGCAGCTAAATGTGACGATAGTGGGCATCAACTTAAGCCAGGTACCATAATTGACGATAAGTTATTGATTATAGCATGCAGCGAAGGTGTGCTTCAGCCAACTATATTACAGCGTCCTGGTAAAGGTCCAGTTGCAACTAGCGACTTTCTTAGGGGTTATAAGATCAATTCTCTGGTTTCGTAAAAGTTAAAATTTAATCGATTATTTATATAAATAATTAAATTTAATGTCTGCCCATTCATTGGGGGAATAAAACTATATTCATATATACTGATATATCTAAAAAAATAATAATATATTTGACTTAAGTCACACTATTTTAATGGTATTTAAGATATAAGCATTCATGTGGAGTGGCTCCCTTGATTAATTGAGCTAGTTCTTCGATAATTTTAGAGGTAATTTATGTATAAAGCAAAAAATAATATTACAGTCAAAAACAAGATGTTAAGCATTTTTATATTAAGTGCAATTAGTTGTTCTGCCTTAACTTCTCTAGCGATTGAAAATAATGCTATTTTATTAGCAAGTAATAGTGAATCTAGCGCAACCGAAAACTTACTTTCAGACTCAAATATTACTCTTTCTATTAAAAAAGAATTTTTAAAAGATGATAAAATTAAAACCTTAAATATTAGTGTGTCAACTGTAAATGGTAAGGTGACTTTAACTGGAGCTGTTCCAGATAAAAACTCTGAAGAGAGAGTAATTTCAATAGCAAAAAGAATGGAGGGAGTGAAGGAGATTAGTTATAAATTGCGTATTGATAAAGCTAGCTACACCAAGAATCTTATCTCGGATAGTAATACTACAGCTACAATTAAATTAAAATTACTAGACGATGAGTATCTTAATGGTCTTGACATTCATGTGAGTACTGTAAATGAAGAAGTTACTCTTGAAGGGCGGGTTCCTAATAAAAACTTAGGAAAAAGAGCTGAATCAATAGCGAAAAATACTAACGGAGTAAGAAAAGTTACTTCAAAGCTGCACGTAGAGTAATATTAATCTTCAGTAATAACTGAGCATATATAGGGTTAATGCGTATCCTTATAAAAGTTCGTAACCGAGTCAGCGAACTTTTATGGGGTGACGATCTTGCTTGGCGGTAGTGTATTTTATCTTATGCAATGATTTTAGTATTTCAAAGATTTTTCTGTATCCTGGAATTGTTCTAGCTTCGCTAATTTTGCTCAAGGGTGATCTATTCTCATCGTGAGTCAGTGTAAAGTTTTTTCAATATATTATTTCAAAAGCCAAGCTGGAATATACTTATATATATATTCAAAGGCTCTCAGGCGCGCTTCATATTTTCTTACAATAAGATTTACTTTAGTACGAATAAATAAGGTTAGTGGTAGGCAAATTACTAAAGCGCCTAATAAATCTATAGGATAATGTGCTCCAGATGACATCCTGCTAATTGCAACTAGGATAATAAAGCCTGCCGCGATCATTTTAAAAGTTCGATTAAATAGAAGCCAAAAACTAGTAACCATGATAACTGAAAAAGTTAGGTGGCCACTAGGAAAGGCTCGACTACAAGAAAGTTTATCAGTGATTTGAGGGATAACATAGATATTTTCTAGATTGCAATATGGGCGATTCATTTCAGTGTAGCTTTTTAGCAGATCAGCTATTGCTACCAAGCCAACTAATATAGATATAAATAAAGTGCAGATAGCAATAAATCCTGAGATAGTTAGCTCTTTAAGGGCTTCCTTATCATGTCTTCTTTGATAAAGCATTGCCGAAGCGATAATCAGAATAAGTAAAAAATGATAATGAAAGTAATGTGGGCCGCCAAATTTATCAATAAAGATCATAAAGTGATCAAAAGTTGATTTGCCAAATGTTTCATTAAAAAATCTGAAGATAGCTATATTTAATTCTTTGAGCTGATTATATATGTTCATTGTTATCATGTTGTTTAAGATTAAAGTTTAGAAAATTATATCTATAGGTAAGCTATAAACAAGATATAAATAGCTTATTGATGAAAAAAATACAGTAAATCAGAAAAAAAGAGTTGAATTTTAAAATAGATAGAGTACAAAGTATGGATGAAACTTGTCCTGAAATAAAAATGGTGAGTTTCTAGAGATAGTATTATCTCTTAAAGTCAGATAGTCAGGATCTTTGAATTTGCTTTCAAATGCTAGATCCGCCTTTTATTTATAATTGGTTTGCTATTTTATAAGACTTAAAAACCTGACTTATTCCAGTTGGGTTTAATGAATTTGCGAAAAATAATTTATTTATATATGTGCCAAGTATTTTTCTGTTTTTGCTGTGTATCGGCATAAATTGTTTGACTTAAGCGCGTTTAATTAATATACTTCGCAGCTCGATAAATGAAAGATTATTTAACTAGTAAGTTTCTAGATAAAATTTTGGAGATATTTAATGCCAACAATTAATCAGCTTGTTCGTAAAGCAAGAACTGACAAGGTAAAGCGCAATAAAGTGCCAGCTTTAGAAAGTTGTCCGCAAAAAAGAGGCGTTTGTATAAGAGTTTATACAACGACTCCTAAGAAACCAACCTCAGCTTTGCGTAAAGTGGCGCGGATTAGGTTGACTAATGGTTTTGAAGTTATTGGTTATATCCCTGGTGAAGGGCATAATTTGCAGGAACACTCAGTTGTGATGATACGTGGTGGCCGGGTAAAAGATTTACCAGGTGTGCGTTATCATATTATTCGTGGTACCAGAGATGCGCAAGGCGTGAAAGATCGTAAGCAAGCTCGTTCAAAGTATGGTGCTAAAAAACCTAAGTAATTAACTAGATTAAAGAGAAGAATTATGCGTCGTAGAGCAGCAAAGAAACGTGAAATTAACCCAGATGCGCAATATAGCAATATATTGATTGCTAAGTTTATTAATAGACTTATGTATCAAGGGAAAAAATCTACAGCCGAAAGTATAATGTATGCGGCTTTAGAAGAGTTAGCAAAAATTTCAAAAACAGATGCAGTTTCTGCTTTTGAAGAAGCTTTAAATAATGTGCGTCCACAACTAGAAGTGCGTTCACGCAGAGTTGGTGGAGCGACATATCAAGTTCCAGTAGAAGTTAGATCTTCTCGTTCATTCGCTTTAGCAATGAAATGGATTATTAATTATGCTCGTACTCGTCATGGAAAAAACATGATTGAGAAGTTAGCGGCAGAATTAGTTGATGCTTTTAATAAAAGAGGGGCTTCACGTAAGAAAAGAGAAGATGTGCATAAAATGGCCGAATCAAACAGAGCCTTTGCTCATTATAGAACTTAAATTTTTTAGATTTGAAGTAAGTTAGGAATATTAAAAATGTCGAAGCGATTAATACCATTAGAAGATGTAAGAAATATAGGGATATGTGCCCATATTGATGCTGGTAAAACCACTACTACAGAGAGAATTCTTTATTATACTGGTAAGTCTCATAAAATTGGTGAAGTTCATGATGGTGGTGCCACTATGGATTGGATGGAGCAAGAGCAAGAACGTGGTATTACCATTACTTCGGCGGCTACTACCTGTGTTTGGGGAAAAAACAAGATTAATATTATTGATACTCCGGGTCACGTAGACTTTACTATTGAGGTTGAGCGTTCTTTAAGAGTTTTAGATGGTGCTGTGGCAGTGTTTGATGGTGTGGCTGGTGTTGAGCCTCAGTCTGAAACTGTATGGCGTCAGGCTGATAAGTATGAAGTGCCAAGAATTTGTTTTGTTAACAAGATGGATCGTACTGGTGCTAATTTTTATCGTTGCGTAGATATGATTGTGGATCGTTTAGGTGCTACTCCAGTTGTATTGCAATTACCTATTGGTTGTGAAGAAACATTCGTAGGTGTTGTTGACATTGTTAAAATGCGTAGTATCATTTGGAAGAATGAAGCGTTAGGTGCTGAATTTTCTTATGGTGAAATTCCGGATGATTTGAAAGAAAAGGCATTAGAGTATTATCAAAAATTAGTTGATACTGCTGTTGAAGTTGATGATGAAATGACTGAAGCTTACCTAAATGGTGATGCGATAAGTGTAGAGAATCTGCAAAGATGTATTCGTAAAGGTACGGTTACTGGGAAATTTGTTCCTGTTCTTTGTGGAAGCGCATTTAAGAATAAAGGTGTTCAACCTCTGCTTGATGCGGTGGTAGATTACCTGCCGAGTCCTTTAGATGTGCCGCCAATGAATGGTGTTGATGTAGATAATCCTGAGATTCTAATTGAACGTAAAGCTTCTGATAGTGAGCCTTTTTCTGGATTAGCATTTAAAGTTATGAATGATCCATTCGTAGGTTCGTTAACTTTCGTGCGGATATATTCTGGTATTTTAAATACTTCTACAGCTGTAATGAATACAGTGAAAGATCAAAAAGAGCGAGTTGGACGTATGTTATTAATGCATGCGAATAACCGAGAAGATGTTAAAGAAGCTAGGACTGGTGATATTGTTGCTTTAGCTGGGCTAAAGAACACTACTACTGGTGATACATTATGTGATCCAGATCATTTGGTTATCTTAGAAAGAATGGAATTTCCAAAGCCAGTTATTGAAGTTGCTGTAGAGCCTAAAACAGCAGCAGATCAAGAAAAGATGGGTATGGCGTTAGCTAGATTATCTGCAGAAGATCCGTCTTTATATGTTTGTTCAGATCAAGAAACTGGTCAAACAATTTTAAAGGGTATGGGAGAGTTGCACTTAGAAATTATTGTTGATCGGATGAAGAGAGAATTTAAAGTGGATGCTAATATTGGCGCTCCACAAGTAGCTTACCGTGAAACTATTACTAAGCGTATGGAAGTTGATTATACTCATAAAAAGCAAACCGGTGGTGCTGGACAGTTCGCTAAAATCAAGATGATTTTTGAACCTTCTGAGCCTGGTCAAGGTTTTGTTTTTGAAAGTAAAATTGTTGGTGGTAATGTTCCTAAGGAATATATTCCTGGTGTTGAAAAAGGTTTAGAGCAAGCGAAAGAAACGGGCGTGTTAGCTGGTTTTCCAGTGATAGATTTTAAAGCAACGTTAATTGATGGTGCTTATCACGATGTCGATTCAAGTGTGATGGCTTTTGAAATTGCGGCTAAATCGCTTTTCAGAGAAGGTGTGCCTAAATGTGGACCTAAGCTACTTGAGCCGATTATGAAAGTTGAAGTAGTGACTCCTGAAGAATATATGGGTGATATTATCGGTGACTTGAATAGTCGTCGTGGTAATATTAGTGGTATGGAAAGAAGAGGTAATGCTCAAGTGATTGCTGCTACAGCTCCACTTGCTACGATGTTTGGTTATGTAAATAGTTTACGTTCAATGTCACAAGGAAGAGCACAATACTCAATGCATTTTTCGCATTATGAACAAGTGCCGCAAAATGCTGCAGATGAAATTATAAAAAAGAATAGCTAATATAAGAGGTAAATCATGGCTAAGGCAAAATTTGAAAGAAATAAGCCACACTGTAATATTGGTACGATTGGTCACGTTGATCACGGTAAGACCACATTAACAGCGGCAATTACAAGCGTATTATCAGTGCTTGGTGGTGGTAAGATGGTAGCTTATGATGAAATAGATAAAGCTCCTGAAGAAAAGGCTCGTGGTATTACTATCGCTACAGCGCATGTGGAATATGAAACTGCAAATCGCCATTATGCACACGTAGATTGCCCAGGCCACGCGGATTATGTGAAGAACATGATCACAGGAGCGGCGCAGATGGATGGAGCGATCTTGGTGGTATCCGCTGCCGATGGTCCCATGCCGCAGACACGCGAACATATTTTGTTGGCCCGTCAGGTAGGCGTGCCGCATATAGTGGTATTTTTGAACAAAGCAGACATGGTAGATGACAAGGAATTGTTAGAGTTGGTTGAAATGGAAGTGAGAGATTTATTGACGAGCTACGGATT
>CANDYO010000067.1 GCA_947424995.1 Rickettsiales bacterium
AGTTAAGGCCTTATCAGCTTCAAGGAGTTTCCTGGTTAAATTTATTGAATCAGCTTAAGCTTGGGGCAATTTTAGCCGATGATATGGGACTTGGCAAAACACTACAAGTGATTTCATTACTATTACTTAAAAAACAGCATAAAAATTATTCTAATAATAATGATATTTGCAGTAATGATGGCCATGAAAGTAAATATGCTAATAACAATCAAAATCACAATCAAAATCATAAACATGATTATCAAAGTAATAGTCATAAAGATATGCTAAATCACAATGACAATAACAATAATAACATAAATAACACCCCTTCTTTACTGATCTTACCAGCATCTTTAATTGGAAATTGGAAGAATGAAATTGATAAATTTGCTCCAATTTTAAAATATTGGATTGCTCATTCATCTGCTGATGGCGTTGATAAAGTATTGGGGCAAGATTTTGATCTTATTATTACTACTTATGGCTATGCAAATAGAATTAAGTGGTTAGAAGAAAAAGAATGGGATTTAATCATTTTAGATGAAGCGCAAGCGATTAAAAATCCTCTAGCTAAACAAACTAAAGCAATTAAAGCATTAAAAGCTTCTCATAAATTAGCACTAACTGGTACTCCTGTTGAAAATAGCTTAGCAGATTTATGGTCATTATTTGATTTTGTTTCACCTGGACTCCTTGGTTCTAATGCTAATCTTAGTAAGTTTATGAAACAAAATCGCCAAGAAAATAACTCTGCTTATGCGGCTTTGCGTACCTTAGTTAGTCCATATATTTTAAGAAGAATGAAAACGGACAAAAGAATAATTAGCGATCTTCCTGATAAAACGGAACTTAAAACATATTGCTCATTAACAAAGGCGCAAATGGTGCTTTATACTCAAGCTGTAGAAGCTCTTGCAAAAGATATTAGAGAGATAGAAGGAATAGAGCGTCGAGGTATAATTTTTGCTTATTTAATCCGCTTTAAACAGATTTGTAATCATCCATCTCATTGGCTAAAAGATAGCTTGTTCGAGACTAAAGAAAGTGGTAAATTTATAAAACTGAAAGAAATATGTGAAGTCATCATGGAAAAGCAAGAAAAGCTTCTAGTATTTACTCAATTTCAAGAAATTACTGGAGCATTGGCAAATTTCTTACAGGGTATATTTAATCGTCCAGGACTAGTACTGCATGGAGGTACGCCAATCAAAAAACGCGCTGAAATGGTTAAGTCATTTCAAGAAGAAGATGGCCTTCCATTTTTTATATTATCCTTAAAAGCCGGAGGAGTAGGACTAAATCTTACAGCTGCCTCTCATGTAATTCACTTTGATCGCTGGTGGAATCCAGCAATAGAAAATCAGGCTACTGATAGAGCTTTTAGAATAGGGCAGAGACGTAATGTTTTAGTGCATAAATTTATTTGCAAAGGTACACTTGAAGATAGAATTGATCAATTAATTGACTCCAAGCAAAATATTGCAAATGAAATATTAGCGCTAGACAGTGGTGCTACAATGTTAAGTGAGTTATCTAACGATGATTTACTAAAAATTGTATCGCTTGATATTAATTCAGCAATTGAGGAATTGCAGGAATGAGTTATAAGGAGTTGTAAGGATGAGTTGGGGAAGAAGGAGCAGAGGTAGAAGAAGTAGAAGTAGAGAAAGCAGTTGGGGCTTTCCTCCTTATGTTACTGTTGCTGAGCGCAAAGAAGATAATGAAGCTCTTATTGCAAAAATGATTAAAAAAGGTAAAAGTCTTGATCCGGTGATAATAGAGGCTAGATCTATTACTAAGAGTGTTTGGGGAAAAGCTTGGTGTAAACATCTTGAATCATTTAGTGATTATGAAAATAGACTGCCTAGAGGAAGATCTTATGTGCGTTATGGATCTGTAGTCAATTTGGATATTAATCAAGGACAAATTCAGGCTTTTGTTAATGGGGCATCTTTATATACAGTCGATATTAGTATTATCAATATAGAGCAGCAAAAATGGCAAGCAATCATCAAACAGTGTTTTGGAGAAGTTGGGTCATTGATTGAGTTATTGCAGGGGAAAATTTCATCCTTAGTGATGAATGCGATGATTGATCAGAAAAATGGTTTATTTCCTTTGCCCAATGAAATAAAATTCAAATGTTCTTGTTATGATTCAGCTTATATGTGTAAGCATGTAGCTGCTACGCTTTATGGAGTAGGGGTCCGATTTGATGCAAAGCCAGAACTACTTTTTATGTTACGTGGTGTAGATCATATGGATATTATTAAAAATATTGATATTAGTAATAAAGTTCAGAAGACTACTCAAGCAAAAACTATTGATACCCAAGATTTATCATCATTATTTGGTATTGATATTGATGAAAAAGATAAATGAAATTTATTAGATCAAAAATACTGTAATTTTTTAAAATTTTTAGAATGGTTATTTTGCAAGACGAGTTTACTAATTTATGGTAGTAAAATTTAGTAGAGTGGGGGAGTATATTAAGGTTAATAATACTTTACTGTCAAGCCATAAAAAAAGTGAGCAAGGAAGGGGTTACTCAATTCTATATATCAAATTTTTAGTAATAAGATTTAAGTAATGTTATCTGAAATAGCTTTACAACATTAATAAAACATGATATATATGTATTGCGTTTTAAATATATTATATTATTTTTAAGTTATGCAGTATATAAAAAGATTAATTACTCAAAAAATAAAAGATCGTTTTTTCCAAAAGAAGGCTATAATTGTTCTTGGTCCTAGGCAAGTGGGCAAGACAACTATGATCACTGAAATCATTAAAGATCAAGAGTTGCCAGTTTTATATTTAAATGGAGATGAAGCGGATGTCAGGGAAATATTATCTAACACTACATCTACCCGCCTAAAAACTATTATAGGTACTCACAAATTAATTTTTATTGATGAAGCCCAGCGCATAGAAAATATTGGCATTACCTTAAAACTCATTATAGATCAGATAAAGGATATTCAGGTAATTGCAACTGGTTCGTCTTCATTAGAACTTCGTAATGTTATCAACGAACCTTTAACAGGAAGAAAATATGAATATCATTTATACCCCTTATCTTTTAGTGAGTTAACAAAACATCATGGTTGGTTAGAGGAAAAAAGATTAATAGAACATAGGTTAATCTATGGTTATTATCCTGAAATAGTGACTAGCCCAGGGCGTGAAGCAGAGCTTTTAAATTTTTTAGCAGATAGCTACCTTTACAAAGATATATTACTGTTAGGAGATATAAGTAAACCTGCTTTATTAAACAAAATTCTTAAAGCACTTGCCTTACAAGTAGGAAACGAAGTCTCATTTAATGAAATAGGGCAGTTAGTTGGCAGTAGTAGTCAAACAGTTGAAAAATATATAGATTTATTAGAAAAGTCTTTTGTGATTTTTCAGCTACCAGCGTATAGTGGTAATGTAAGAAATGAAATACGTAAAGGAAAAAAAATATATTTTTATGACAATGGAATTCGTAATTCAATAATTGGTAATTTTGGCGGGTTACATCAACGAACTGATATTGGTGCTTTATGGGAAAATTTTCTTATTAGTGAAAGGCTTAAAGTTTTATCTATGCATTCGATAAAAGCCAATAGTTATTTCTGGAGGACTACCCAGCAGCAAGAAATTGATTATATAGAAGAAGTATCGGGCAATATTTCAGCATTTGAATTTACTTGGAATCCTAGAGCAAAAAAAAGGATTCCAAAAACATTTACCAAAAGCTATCCAAATTGTCCTACTAAGGTAATCACTTCTGAAAATTTTAATGAATTTGTTAGTATAACTTAACGCTACCCTGATCAGTGTTTTTTTGCATTATTGAGTTGATCCATATATGTAGGGTAGTATAATCATATACATATAATTATTTTAAATTCAATGTTTGATATGACGCTTGCATACAACGAAAGGAACAAATCCAAAATGTTATCTGATACAGCAATAACGATACATGGATTAAATAAAGTCTATGACAATGGTTTTATTGCTCTTGAGGATATTAATCTTGAAATTAAGCGCGGAGAAATCTTTGCTCTTTTAGGCCCAAACGGAGCAGGAAAAACTACACTCATCAATTCGGTTTGTGGTATTGTTGGGCCAAGTAGCGGTAATATTACTGTTTCTGGCTTTGATAATATCACGCAGTATCGTCAAGCACGTACTGCAATTGGTTTGGTGCCACAGGAACTTAGCACCGACTCCTTTGAGTCGGTATGGAATACAGTAACCTTTAGCCGAGGGCTTTTTGGTAAGCCGCGCAACCCAGCATATATTGAAGATACGCTAAAACGCTTATCTTTGTGGGATAAAAAAGATGAGCAAATTCGCAAACTATCTGGAGGTATGAAACGCCGAGTGATGATTGCTAAAGCGCTATCGCATGAACCTGAAATTTTATTTCTTGATGAACCTTCAGCCGGTGTTGATGTTGAGCTGCGTAAATCCATGTGGGTGCAAGTGCGTGAACTTCGTGAATCTGGAGTGACTGTGATTTTAACTACTCACTACATTGAAGAAGCTGAAGAAATGGCAGATCGCATAGGTATAATCAACAAGGGCAAGTTAATTTTAATAGAAAATAAAAATACGCTAATGCATAAAATGGGTAAGCGCCAAATGATTTTTGTGTTGCGTGATTCGCTTGAGCAAATACCGATTGAGCTAAGCAATGATCATATAACCCTTGAAGAAGAAGGTAGCAAACTGATCCTAACCTATAATGCGCAAACTGATAATGATGTTTCGGAAATGCTTGATAAACTCAAATCAAATGGCATTCGTCCAAAAGATATTTATAGTCGTCAGAGCAGTTTAGAGGAAATTTTTATTGAACTTATGGAGACGCTATGAATTTTCGTGGTATTACTGCGATTTATATCTTTGAGATGATGCGTACAATGCGGACTTTAGGGCAAAGTATTGCCTCTCCAGTGATTTCTACTGTGCTATATTTTATTGTCTTTGGCTCAGCAATCGGTTCACATATACAGGCAATTGACAGCATTTCTTATGGTTCATTTATAGTGCCTGGTCTTATTATGCTTACTGTGCTTGGCCAAAGTGTTTCTAATGCTTCCTTCGGTATTTATTTTCCAAGGTTTACCGGCACTATTTATGAAATTTTATCAGCACCGTTATCATTCATCGAAATTGTAATTGGTTACGTGGGTGCGGCAGCAACAAAATCAATTATTATTGGAATAATCGTACTTATCACGGCAACGTTTTTTGTACCACTGCGTGTAATGCACCCGGTATGGATGTTATTTTTTCTAGTGATGACTAGTGTTACATTCAGCCTGCTTGGCTTTATCATAGGCATTTGTGCTGATGGGTTCGAAAAATTACAAATAATTCCATTATTAGTCATTACACCTCTTACATTTCTTGGAGGAAGCTTTTATTCTATCAATATGTTGCCACCATTTTGGTATAAAGTTTCTTTATTAAATCCTGTGGTCTATTTGGTGAGCGGCTTCCGCTGGAGCTTCTACAATCAAGGTGATGTAAGCCTTTCAACCAGTGTCATTATGATTGTGGTATTTACGCTTATCTGCCTTACTATAATTAGCTGGATCTTCAAAACTGGTTATCGATTAAGGAAATAAATATCTATGATGCTGGTTATAGCTAAATGCCATTACTGATAAATGTTATTATCAGTAAAAATTAGCTTAGACTAAAGTTAGTTCAAAATTGCAAATTTTGATGCTAGAGTTAGACAAAAAGTTAAGGCTATAAAAACGTTATTCAATAATATCTAAATAAGTCAGGTAACAGGTGGACTAGATTTAGTAGTCAAATGCCAATGCTTAATCGAACCATTGTTACGTAGAGCTCTCTTCATTAGATCTTATAAAGGGAATTCAGGGGATAACTAAAAAGAGATAACGACAATTGCAAAGCTATCTTTGAGAGATTAGCCGTATTGGCGGCTTAATGCATAAAATTTTGTGTCATAGAATTTTCTAGATTTGTATTAAAAAGTTAACTACAATTTACAGATGTGATAAGCTAAACTTTTTAACAGTGTTAATAATCAATATAGAAGATGGAAGTAAATATATAGAAATTATTGGTTTAGGTATATAAAGGAGAAATTTCAGAGGCTCGACTTAATGATGCCAAAATAAAAAATTTGCATTATGCTAGAGGGTCACTTTGTTGACTGTTGCATGCAACATCCTTCTTCTATACTTTAAAACAAGAAATGAGGTAAAATAATGACTGATATATCAACCAATGTTTTAGAAAAAATTTTAGAAGAATTTGCAATTATTGTTTCTTTAGAATCAGATCTGGTTAGGAATCAAGATCAAATTCTAAGTTCTATAAAAAAAATATCGTGGAGATCAAGTGAATTAATATCAGGCGCAAGATTTAAAATTAGAGATGTAATTTTTGAAAGAGATTGGGATTGCATTGATTACCTAAAAATAATGATTAGTAGTGGCGCAACAAATGAAATTATCAGCAATTTAGCTGAATATATTGCTGATTTAAGAAATTTATCTATTAAATTAACAAGTATTATTGATGGCAGTCTTTTAAATAGAATTGAGCAGATAGATTCTGCTATCATCCCAACTTGCATTCCAACTATTGCAAGAATATCAGGTTTTCATCTAGATATGGAATCTTTAAAAAAATTAGATGAAGTATTGAGTATAATTAATGCAAATTATGATAATACTAATGTTTTTTGTAGAAAAGCTGTGCTTAGAACTTTAGAAATTTTGGGAGAATATTCAAAAAAACTATCTGAAACTACTAAATCAAAATTTCTTGGAATTCCATGGCTTAGTGTTGGAAATGAAGGAGGTAACCTAGGCTCATTAAGAAATATTGCTGAGCACCCAAGATCTTTCCAGAAAGATATTTTTGACTCCTTATGTGATGATTGTGCTGATAATACAATGCAACAAATAATGCGTGATTTAGAAGAATTTCATGGAAGATTAAAAAATTACCTATCAGCACCAGGTAGTGAGCAGTTAGCATATTCAATGCCTGAAATAACTAAATTATATCAAAAATTAACTACTTTACCAAAACAAACAAAATCTTTTCCAGTTGTACCATTTACAAATGAATTGGAGGAGGTACAAAAAATAATGAGAATACACTTGGATAAAGATGGGGCTACCTATAGAGATCTTTCAATATTATTTCAAGATACGTTTGATGAATCTGCTGTTAGAACTCTATTAGCAAGCAAATCTTTTAATATTGTAGCTGACTCAAAAATGAGAGATTACAAAGGGCATCCTGCTTATATTGCTCAGTCATTATTAAAGAAAAAAGAAAAAATATTATTAAAAGTTCTAGATGTAAAATTTGTACAGATAAGGAAAGTTTTTTCAAATGAAGAAGTCACCTCTATAATTAACCTTAAAAAAGAATTAGTGGAATTTTTAGTGATAGAAGATAGTGCGATTGATAATCAACTGCAGACGATAACTCTATTAATTAAAATCTCTCCTATCGCTTTATTAGAGCAATATAGGTTGCCTAATAATGGAAATAAAATAGATGAGTTAATAAGAATTATCAATAAGGAACTCAAAGTGTCATCTGTTGTAGAACTTAAGAGAAAGTTAGAAGATATTGTACCTCCTACTATAGAAAAAGATGTAATTTTAACTGACTTATTGAACAAGCTAAGAGATTGCATTGAAACAGTAAGTTATACTGAAAAGGCTATTAGAGAAATAGATTATCTAATTAATATAGTCGAAGAATCACATTTAGCAGGTGTAATTACTTCATATGAACAGCTATTACATTCTCAATCTATTTATTATTTTGCTGTACAGTTGATAATAGAACAAATAGGAATGGTAGCTAAAGACTTGAGGCCTGATACAGCAGGAATAGAATTTAAGGTATCAAATTATGAAACGATTTCTCCAAGAAGAATGCTATTAATAAAAATTTTTAGAGATCTGATCGCTCATTATCCTGAAAGAGTGGATGAAAATATAGTGAAAGTTTTTTTTCGTGATTTAGTGGCCTTTACCAAATTAGATATTCAGCGCAGAACAAGCGAAATTAATTCAGGAATAGATATTTGGTTGTGTGAATTATTACAACCTACAGAAATTAGAGAAATTACTGAAGAAGTACTGGAAACACATCAAGGAAGTATTTTTGCTATCATAAGAGATATGGGATTTAAAAGTTCAGTTAAAATAATAGGTAGAGTTGTTGGTAGTGAAATTGCTTCAAGAGCAACTTTGGACATTTTAGTTGAATTTAATGAAGGAGTGGATATTAATCCATTAAAGATTTTCGAATTGGAATTGGTCTTGGGTAATATTTTACATAGCTATATCAAAGTTCACACAAAAGAATCTTTAGAAACCAGAATTGGTATAGATTATACAGATGCTGATTATTTACAGATTACCATAGAATCAATTTCTTTAGTTGAAATGATGCAGTCAGTTAGTTTTAAAAGACAGTTTGTTAAAGGAAATGTTGAAAATTTTCTATTACCTAATGGAGTATTGGTAGTAAAAAGTGATCCAAATTTTACATTAAAAAATATAGCTAAAGCTAAACATATGACATTTTTGTCTGATGAGGAAGACGATGCTCATCAAAGAGAGTATATGCTTAGAACTCGAAAAAAAGAACTAGAAGATTTTAGGATTATTTCATTAATTAAAAATAAAGCTCAATTATTAGCTGGCTATATCAGTCAAAAATTAGCATCAATAGATGGAAGGGAAAAAAAATTATTTCTTGAACTTATAAAAATTGATAAAGAATTAGACGCTTTAATTGACGCATATTTTGTTGAACACAGAAAAGATATATTTGTTTTTCTAAACAAACAAAATTTAAAAGCTACTACAAAACAAGGTTTTAGAGATTATGTGAAAAAAACTTTACCTACTCAATTAGAAAAGGATTTTTCAATTTTAGTAAGTTACATTACAGATAAATGTCAAAAAAAATACTCAAAAATGGCTCAAATTCAAGCAATTCATTTAAAACAAGAAACAAACCTTGATGATTGGATATTAGAAGATATGATTCTTGAGTTTAAAGTTCAATCTCTTATTAGTTTTGTGCATAGGTATGAGATGCCGCAAAGTGAGGTTAGTTTTACCATCTCTCAAAGTGAAATAAAAATGTATGCCTCATATGTTGTTTATCGTGATTTAAAGTTTTTATTTGATGAAATTGATGCTTCTGAAGTAGTGGATGCTTTTATTGCAGCTATGGAAACACATGGTGAGAGTCAAATAATGACTAAAATAATACAAGCATTAAATGATAAATTTATCGATTTAGATAATTTTGTTATGGAATTTTTAAATAATAGAGCAACTGGTGGGTATAAGTACATGAAATCGCCTTTCTATGATGAAGTGCAGAGTGAATTAACTTATGATGATATAGAAAGTCCTTATGAGCGATTAAGATCTAAAGATTTAAAATTAATCATAAGCCAAGTAAATTACGAGTGCTTAAGTAAAATTCGTGCTCTAAAAGATTTTATACAGAAGAAACCTAACTCAGTGACATCGATGCATGAAGTAGAAGCCATAACATTTAGTAGGTTATCTGAAATAGAAGGTAGTAAATGTGATAAAATACAATTACTAAAAGGGACGGCATCAACCTTCTTGGTGCCAACTATTTTAGATTTAGATGAAGTTGCTAGGATTTTTGGAGTGGAAGAGGCTGATTTAGATAGGTATGTAGGTGGTAAAGAAAATTATGAGAAAGATAAAGCTAAATTTTATCAATACAGAAAATTTATACTGGATCAAAATATTCTTGAAAATATTATAGTAAACATGGATTTTTATCAAAAGAAAAATATTGATATTAATCAGAGGCTTTCTATTACAGGTATAGATGATGGTACCAGATATGTTCTGAATACTGAACTTACCAAAAATAAGGCAATAATTTGTTATTTAAAAACTGGTATTAATTTTTATTCTAAATTGCAAATTCGAAGTTCTTTCTTTATGGACAATGTTAATCATGAAATCGGTGAAGAAAGAATTAAAACGTTGGCAGAAACACAATTATTACAATTATTTGTGGATATAGCTATTAATAAACTTCAGTTTTTAGAAAAATTGCTAATTTTAAGCACTGTTGCAGAAGTTAGGAGTGTCGTATATATTTCTGCGAGCACTGGTTTAACTAACTATGGTGATTCAACCAATTCAGAATCTAATGAGCAACAAAGTCCAAAATATAATATCGAATTAGCAGAATCGATGTTATATATAAGAAATGGAATTGAGTTTATCCCTGTATTTAGTTATTTTACTAAAAATATAGTTTATCCCATAACTAAAAATGTACTTCCTGTTAAAATCGCAAATGTTAACTTGCCAGAAATTCATTCAGCTTTATTATCTATTGGACATGTAGGCGCCTCATATATTGGGGCTTTAGCATTAAGTATTGATACGCCATTGGTATCTGCGTTAACCGTAAGTTTAAGTTATAATGTACGTCTTGTACTTAAAGAAGTAGTTCACAATTTAGCTTCAGTTGATCTAAGCAATAATATTAATATGGCAAGCTATTGTATGACTAATACAGCATTTCATTTTGTGCCAGAATTAATGCAGTTGTATTATTTCATTAACATTGGTCAATTAGTGTATGGAAGAAAAGTAATTGAAGCCTTATTAAAAGCTAATTCTTTAACTATAACTCAGAGACTAACTACGGCATCATTAGAATGTTACAATACGTATAAGCAGGTACATGATCTTGAGG
>CANDYO010000068.1 GCA_947424995.1 Rickettsiales bacterium
ATAATTACATAAAGGAGCACAACCTGTCAACGTAATTCATATATCGTAATAATCTTGTATAAAAAACTTTAAATTAGGTTTAATCCGTGTTTTTAAGGAAGATATGTGAATAGATATAATAGGTAATAAAAAACACCAATACTATTGCAGAAGATAGGCAACCTAGTGATTTGAAACTACAAAATTTTATTAACAGTATTTATTAATAAAAATAAAATAGTTGGTGAACTTAGTGATATTTTTATTGAATGCAAAATCACCATATGATAAAATATAGTTAATAAAATTACAACGGAGGGTTAAAAATGGTAAATCATTATAAGATTCTATCGATTAACGGCGGAGGAGTAAGAGGCTTAGTCCCTGCAAAAATAATAGAAAGGATTACAACTATTGCTAATAAACCTATACATGAGTTGTTTGACTATGTTGTTGGAACTTCGGCAGGAGGAATAATTGCAGTTTCTTTGACTGTACAAGATGAATATGGAAAACCTAGATATTCTGCAAGCGAAGTAGTAAAGATCTTTAAAGATGAAGCACAGGAAATATTCCCACCAAGCCCCCTAGGTAATATACCTTACTTGAGAGATATTACTCAATTGTTTACAGCCAAGTATTCTCGTAGTGGTATTGACAATCTATTAGAATCAAAATTAGGTAATGCAACGTTTTTGAATACAACAATGCCAATTACCACCATATCATATTCTCTTGATTCAGATGGTCCAAGACTATGGTCAAAATATAGAGCCGAGAATGAACCGGAATACCATAATTATTTTCTAAAAGATGCGGCCGGAGCAACAAGTGCAGCACCTACTTTTTTCCCTATAAAAGTTACTAAGGCGCCGAATGGAGAAAAATTTCATGATGTAGATGGTGGAATATTTGCAAACTCTCCTACAATGATTGGAGTAAGCGAATTTTTGAATTACAAGGGCATTCAAATGCATTCGGACAAGTTGACCGTTGTATCTATTGGTACGGGTAGATTTAAAGATGAACCATTGCCCCCTACTAATACAGAAACAGACCACACTCCTATTATAGCCGGAGCTTTAAGTGGATTAGCAGCATGTTTTGTTCCATATTTTCTTCCTATGCTCGCATTGCCGGCTGGAGTTGCATGCAAAACAGCTATAATATTTAGTTTATCATTCGCTGGATATAAAATATTTCACGGAGATGGTGGCATCGGCTGGATAGCAAAGGGTAATTTAGTTGAAAGAATGATGAAAGGAGCTGAAGTATCAGATGCTTTCCAATCAAAAATAGTAGAAGTTATCAGAATTAACCCTACACTTGATAAAGAATTTAGGGCTATGGATAATAGTGGTAGCGTTCATATCCACAAATTTGAAAAAGAAATAGATAGCTTTATTAAAAAACATGATATTATGCTAAAAAAGGTTGTGGATTGTCTGAACTCTGATGGCAGCGGCGAAGAATGCAGCGGCGCAAGAAGTCACACCGCTCAATTTAGTGAAGATTTTTATGCCGAGTTAACAGGTATCCACCATATTGATTTTTAATAAAAATATGCAAAGACTAAAGCTAGTATAAGCATTAGTTAAGAGAGGTTAAAATGACGCAATCAAATGAAACGCAACAAAAGCAAGAAGATTTTGGACAAATTATAAAAGATATAAACATTAAACCTATAATAGAAGAAGAAGTACGTAAGGTTAGAGCAGACAGAGATTTTACTTCTCATGCAGCTCATTCAAAAACAGGTTATCCTGATTTAGATAAAATACCGAGCGTGGAAAATACATTAGGCAGCAATTTAAACGAAATACTTGGAAAATTAGGTATTACTGCCCAAAAGGAAAATCACGAGAGTGAAGATTCATAATTGGTAATTTCCTTATAATGTCTAATATGACTAATGCTAAGTATAATGATTGCCCCAAACTATTTGAAGCCAAAGCTAATGCTGATTTAAGTTCTATAAAGTATTATGCATTCAGGTGTAACATAAATTATCTAAATTTTATATATTCCACTTCTTCGTATAGCTCTGCTCTTGAACGAGCTGAAAGGTTAGGAGATTTAAAAGGAAGCAAATTCATCCTAACTCAATTTAATAAATTATATCCTGATGATTTATACGTATCCACTAAAGAAAAAAATCTTAAAAAAGCTATAAATTTATTTGATCTTGAAGGAATAAAAATTATCTGTAAGGCAGAAAATTATTCTAATCATTTACTTATTTATGACTTCATAGACTTAACAACTAATGAAGATAAAATATTTTTTGCTATTGATACGGAAGACCTCGAAGGAGTAAAATACATAATAGCTCAAAATCATCTATCAAGTGATGAGTTAGTAGAGTCAGTAAGATATGCTTATTATAAAGAAAATCTAGATATAGCAATATATCTTGTTACTTACACCCTTAACAAAGACGGCATAACTAATAACTTAGAATTACTACAGGCTATTTTTTCAGGAATATTGCGCTCTAGACCAAGTGTAAGCTATGAAATTTATAATAAACATATTTTTTATCTCCAAGAAAATATAATAGACTTTCCTGTTCAGGTAATAAAAAGCTTAACAAGTGCTATGTTTAATGTAAAAAATAATAAAACTAAACTCTTTTCTTCAAACGATATAATTTATAGCGACGTAAGTGCTGATATAAATATAGCTGATTATATTGGTTTAGATTCATTCATCGGCAAAAATTATCATTTTATTATTCAAGATATCATTAGTTTTTTTAGCATCAGTAATACAGAAAATTTAAAGATTGAAATATTTTTTCCAATTTATAATACAGCCTACATCAGTCCTTTTTACTCACCCTTTAAAATTGATGATACTTTTAAAAATCATAGAATATACATGCCTATTACATGGGATAATGTTATAGTTAAATTGATACATGAAATAGCTCATGTTTTTTGTTATGTTTTATTAGAAAACTCAGGCTTGCCTTACACTGAAATGCATGCATCCATGTCTGAGGATTATGAAATTGCTTTAAATAAAACACTAACTAATCTTGCTACAAATTTTACTAATAATAAGTATCATAGTTTTGAAGAACCAGGTCTTGTGATTTTGTTACGGCTAAATTCTTGGCATTTAACTTTGGATAAAGATAAGAATCTTACCACTAAACTGCTTAACAAATTATTTGGTGAAAACACTAAGTTCAACGATACAGATAGTATATTAATATTAGAAACTAAATATCAAGAAATATATGAAGAGTTTAATTGGACTCCTAAACATCAATACGTATTAGAAAGAATATTAGGTTATTATCAACGAAATGGTGATGTAAAAAATCAAGAATTTATAGCTATAGCTTCTGAACTTCATGCAGCTATACTTAGTAATGATATAATAGCTAATTTTTATCCGATTGCTAACTACTGGAAACAATATTATTCACCAATAGTACAAAAAATAAAAGCTAATCATTTCAAATATTGTATAAAGCAATTAACTGAACAGAAAAAACTTACTGACTGTATGTTACATGCTTTAACCGCTGAACAAGCAAATAAAATATGGTTATTAAGTGTTGAGCAAAAATGCAATCAATGTTTTGAGCAAATATATACTAATCCTTATTTAGTAGAATCTATTTCTACCGATCAAAGAAAAGAAATTTTATCTTACGCAGCCAATAAAATTAGCCATTGCACAGAATATTGTGACGACCCACAAAATTGCGTACCTATCCCACAATATGGGTGGTTTAATGGCGCACTGAGCTTCACAGTAAAAAATATTTTTGGTTGTACAAAAATTTATAATAATACTGAAGGGACCGAATGGATACAAATAGTACAAACGATTATCCAAAATGATAATTTACTATACCAGAACGATTGAATTATCGTTTACCTCAGAATGATCTATTTTTTTTACACAAAACGCATCAGCTATATTCTCATTCAACTATAAAACCTACAATTATGTACAACGTATAGATTGCACCGGTAAAGCTATTAATTATTTTTTTCTTTGCAACATAAACAATAGCAGTATAATTGAAACAGAGCAAAATTACTAAAGGAGAGTCGAGATGAGTGGTTATTTGAAGATTTTTAGCATTATTAGTTTGGTTACTTTATTAAATGGATTTAGCTATAATAGTTGCGCCGAAGAGATAAAAGATAATAGTTATAATAACATTAGAGCAAGAAAAATTCCTAGAACAGGGCAAATAAAATGTTATAATGAAGCTACTGAGATAATCTGCCCTAAACTTGGTGACCCGTTCTATGGTCAAGATGCTCAATTTCCTTCAGCTGTTCTATATCAAGATAATAAAGATGGTACTGTAACAGACTTGATAACAGGTCTTGTATGGCAAAAAAAACAAGATCCAAAAATGACTTGGGAGGAAGCTAAAGAATATGCTACTCAAAGTCGTTTAGCTGGCAAAGATGATTGGCGTCTCCCTACAATTACTGAACTCTATTCGCTTATCTCTTTTGCTGGACGTTTTGGAACATCAGCAGGCAGCTCTACTCCTTTTATTGATACACAGTATTTTGATTTTCAATATTCCGAAGGAATGGACATAAGAGCTGGTGAAGGAACTCGCTGGATTGACGTACAAAATTGGTCTTCAACAAAGTATGTTGGACTTACTATGAGGGGAGATATAACCATTTTTGGAGTAAATTTTGCCGATGGACGAATAAAAGGCTATCCTGAATTTAAGCCTGGATCTAATAATACTATAGCTCGTGACATGTATGTAAGATTAGTTAGCGGAAAACCTTATGGCATTCCTAAGCTCGTATCTAAAACCGATGGCACCGTTATAGATGAATCCACTGCTCTAATGTGGCAAAAAAAGGATGACGGTATCACTCGAAATTGGCAAGATGCTTTAGCTTATTGTACAAATCTTAAGCTTAACGGTTTTGCTGATTGGAGACTACCTAATGCTAAGGAGTTACAATATATTGTTGATTATTCGCGATCACCAACTGCCACTAACTCACCTGCAATATACCCTGAATTTGAAACAACTAATACCGAATCTTATTTTTGGACATCAACCACAGTTCTTGGAGGACCAGCTGATAACTATGCGAATTCCGCTGCTTATATAGCTTTTGGCAGAGCTTTAGGTTACATGGAAATGCCACCTAGGTCTGGCAATAGAACCTTAATAGATGTACATGGAGCCGGAGCACAGCGAGTTGGTTTTAAAGCCGGCGATCCTGCTAATTATCCTCAAGGCCATGGCCCTCAGGGAGATGACGAAAGAATCTATAATTATGTCCGTTGTGTTAGGGATTATTGATAGTCTTAGATTCTGGTTATGAACGTACTTAAGCATACATTCCAGACGTGAGCATAATGAACTGATTATAAATTAGGGATTGAATTTATGAAGCTACCAACTATGGAATCTTCTTTCAAAATATGAGCGAAAGATTTAATTATTAATTAGCAAAATAATCATTTTTATACAGTAAGCAACCGCTTAAACGAGGATGAACAAAGGCTCTTCATTGCGAATAGCTTACCCATATAAATATGGGGATTAATAAAAAAGACATTTAGGTTTTTCGTCATTGCTAAATTTTTATAAGACTGTCGTCCCTTGGGGTTTTATAAAGTTTAAATAATTAATTGTTTGTTAACTATTTTTTTTATAAACTTCTAATATAAGATAAATTAATCTTAGGTATAAAAACATGAAAAAAAAAGCGAATGGCTCTGAAATAGATACATCAAGACATTCTCCCGATATAGTTAGTGCTGAGCTTTCTCCAGTTCCTCCTTTGGAAAGCCTAGTAAATTTGAATGATCAGGGTGCTCAATGGATAGCAAAATCTAAAGTTATTAAAAATTACTTCAAGAAAGATGACAAAGGAGACGAAGAAGATGAAGAAGACGAAGAGATCTTTAAAAG
Source organism: Rickettsiales bacterium (assembly GCA_947424995.1). Classification (GTDB taxonomy): domain Bacteria; phylum Pseudomonadota; class Alphaproteobacteria; order Rickettsiales; family CANDYO01; genus CANDYO01. Next base: position 5,906 of record CANDYO010000068.1, read on the forward strand.
TTCTATTATCTCTAGCGAACTTAAACAGGCAAATTCTAAAACAATTGTCAATGCAGGGCAAGATCATCAGAGAGATTCATCATTTATCGAGCAATTTTCTAAATTCCTCTTTAAAGGCACGGAGAAACTAAGCTTAACCGCTCTTACACCAAGTGCTTTAATCAATGAAATAGATGAGCTGATCACAGAACAAAAATTCACGCAAGTAAAATATTTACTCTACAAACAGAATAAAGATTCAATAATGTTTATCACTCGGCCATGTACTGATGCCGACCGAAGTAGCGCTGTTTTTTCTAGAGCTGGAAAAAAAGATATTACGGAAATAATCAAGATGGTTAAGGATTCTGAGCAATATAAAGATAGTAAAAAAAATAATAAAAAAATTGAAATTTTTACCCCCTTAGCCATGACTCATCCAATATTAGGGTTTATACCAAGAGCGCATTGGGCATTTGTGCAAATCACTGAAGAACAAAATCAGCCAACCTTAATAAAAATAACAGATTCGCTCTCCTTAAGCTTAGGTTATGATCATCAAGGAACTTATACTAAGGCTAAAGAGGCCTTATTAGAGGATGATGAGTATCAATTAACTGATAGTATACTTACAGAAACAAATTATCTAGGTGATCAAGATCCACTGCGGGATCATTCTAGTTGTGGCCATTATGTAAGGAAGTATATTGGCAAACATGCTCTAGAGCATTATCCAAATGTAGCTATGGAGCAAAGTGTCCTAGTTCCAGAGACTGGTAAATTTGTTCAAGAGGTCGCTAAAGATAGGCGAGCTGTTAAAAAAGGGCGAGGTTCATTATCATAATAGCTAAGGGCTAATTTTCATAGATTAGGTCATCAAAATATTAAAAATTATAATCCAATGCTGCATAATGTAAGGCTAATGGCTGAAGCAGTTTTAAAGGAATTAAAAATTCTCTAGACAGATGTAAAGCCGGCGATCCTGCTAATTATCCTAAGGCCATGGCCCTCAGGGAGATGACGAAAGAATCTATAACTATGTTCGTTGTGTTAGGGATTATTGATAATCTTAGATTCTAGTTATGAACGTACTTAAGCATACATTCCAGACGTGAGCATAATGAACTGATTATAAATTAGGGATTGAATTTATGAAGCTGCCAACTATGGAATCTTCTTTTAAAGCGGGTATGATTTACACAGGATTAAAAATAATTCTGAACAGCGTTGAATTAGAATTTTGACTTTACAACCTTAGATTGGTAGCATTTAGATATAGAGTTTTTTAAGAGGAGAAATGCTATGACTAATAATGAATGGTTACATGCTAAAGATGGCCTAATTGTCGGCCTTGATGAAAAAAATAATTATTACCGAGTTGATGGTTATCAGCATCTGCTTTTATTAGCTCCAACAGGTGCTGGCAAGGGCGTTGCCTTTGTATTACCCAATCTCTTATCTTGGCAAGAGTCAGTAATCATTCATGATATCAAGCTTGAAAATTTTGAAATGACCAGTGGCTGGCGGGCATCTCTGGGACAAAAAATTTATCTTTTTAATCCACTGGATCCAGCTGGCAAAACTCATTGCTATAATCCTTTAGATTTCGTTAGTAAAAATGCCGACCAAATGTTTGATGATCTTGAGAAAATGGCATTTATCTTATTATCAGATCATAATTCATGTCATAAGCAAGATCATAGCGGGGCGAGAAGTTTATTTATTGGACTTAGCACATATCTAATGGCGCATCCGAATAAACCTAAAACATTCGGTGAAATATTTAGAATATTAAGCGGGGATCTGTGGGCAGAGTTATCCGAAGGTATAAAGAAGTATAAAATACATCCAAATGGAATGATGCTAATTAATAACTTCTTAAATATTCATGAGAAAAAACGTTATAAAATTATAGCATCTCTTCAGTCTCATCTGGAACTTTGGAGCAATCCATTAATTGATAAAGCAACAGCGAAATCAGATTTTAATCCGGCAAATTTTAGAAAAGAAAAAGCAACGCTTTATGTAGGGTTAGAGCCTGGAGATATCATTAGGTTAAAACCATTGATGCAATTTTTCTACCAACATGTAATGCAAAGCCTATGTCATCATGATGCGGATACCAAGCATGGTGTTTTATTACTGCTCGATGATTTTCCAAGTATTGGTAGAATGGAACTGCTCACTACTTGCATACCATATTTTAGGGGCTATAAGCTCCGATTAGCGTTGATTGCACGAGATCTAAATGATATCAAATCAAGCTATTGTGATAAAGATACTAGTACTCTGGTTAACACTCCTGATTTCAAAATTGCTTTTACTACTAATTCAACAGAAACTGCTGATTTTCTAAAGGATAGAGCTAAAGTAGATTTAATGAATCTATCAAAAGATCAGCAAGTGATTTTAGCTGATTACGAGAAGCCGGTTATTGCAAAGAAGCCTCGATATTACGATATCAAAGAATTTCAGGATAAAGTGATTGATGCGGCTGAGCTGAAATTCAAGTAAAGCGTCTTCATGCGAACATAATCAATTGATTTATTGCTTGAGAGTTCTAAAAAATATTGCAATTGCCATGTTTGCGTTTTCTTAGCTTGAGCGCTGACTGTTATGTCCCAAGGAGGGTAAACTCTAATAGCTAGCTTACCTCCCTGCCCATTATTTGAGATTATTTTATGTTGTAATAAAATAGATTTTGGAAATATAAACTGGCCAAATTGGTTATCTTTGCGAACTGATATAATAAAAAAGTCAATTTCATCTGTAACATCATACGGTTGAATCGGTCCATTCTTAGCTCTTTTCCATAAAGTAACAAATTGACCAATCTTTATGGGAGTGATTTTAGCAACACGAAATCTAACAAACCTCGAATTTATTTTGAAGGAGCAAGCTCCATATTCGCTCCCTTCTTTTTCCACTATTAATTCAGAGCATTTAAGCTCTGGAGAATTATATATTAAATTTCTTGCAATAATTAAATCTGGATGTATTTCTTCCATTATAATTTCCTTTGATAGATTTTTTGCACCCTTGTGCCTACATCGCCACTAGCTATTCCAATCAACTTCAACCCAAATTGTTAATAAACATCTAGATGGATTTTCTTAAATTTGGGTGATTGATCAAAGCTAATTTTTTTGATGATAATAATAGCCTTCAAGATTCCTCACCATATAAACCATATTCCATTCATAACCTTGAGGCTTCAGGTCAAATAATGGATTAAATCCATTAGACAGATAAAAATTATAAGTTTTGAGATAATTCTCATCTGAATTTTTAGGTGACAAAGTTTCTACAGTGATGGTTTTAGCAAAATTTTCTTGAGCAATATTACATGCTTCTTCAATTAATTTAGTGCCGATGCCTTGGGACATATATTCAGGCAAAACAGCCATCCAATAAATATTACAGTTACCAGGATATGGAAAATCTAATGAGATAAGTCCAACATATTTCTCATCTATTTTCGCGGCCAAATTGATACGCTCTTTACTCCTTGCGCATAATGTTCATTCACCTCAGGTAAACCAAAATATTCTGGTAAACTTGCTGTTATTTGACGACATAATCTTTCTGATAATTCAGCTGATATTTGCATGAGTTTAATCATGTTAGCCAACCTTATACTTAAAACACTCAAAATTTCATATAAATTTAAACTTTAAGTGTTTATAAGAGCATTTTATCCAACTCTCCTTTGTCATTAAGAGCATGGAGATCATCACAACCGCCAACATGAAAATCATCAATAAAAATTTGAGGCACTGTTTTTAGACCAGATGATTTTAAAAGCAGCTCTTCAATAAGAGACTGATTATTTGTAATATCTATTTCAGTAAAATCGACATTTTTATTTTTCAGTAGTTGCTTAGCCTTAACGCAATAAGGACAATAAGACTTGGTATAAATTATAATTTTTTTGGTCATTTTGCTTCTCTTGCTAGTTATTAATTTCTAGTAGTTAACGATACTTTAATAGCAAGGTCAACCATTTGCTGTTTTTTAATATTTAATTTTAATAATTATATTGTATAATTTATCTTGATTGAGTATAGCAGAAAGGCTATTAAAAATGCAAAATTATGAACATAAATTTTGAACCTTTATCTGAATCACATTTTCCATTGCTTCTCAAATGGCCTAAAACTCCTCATGTTAAAGTTTAGTGAGATCAAAATGTTCAATATACTGAAGAATTAATTCGAGAAAAATATTTTGGTAGATCCTGATCAGATCGTTACCATTGAAACAACGCGTGGAATATTTAAGTACAGGCCTGAGAATAGGGATCAATTAGATGCTGGAAGCAAGCATATAAAAATATCATTGATCAAGATTATCTCAAGAATATAAGTGTAGAAGAAAAAATAGCAAGTAGATCTAGCTGGTTTCATGAACCTAATAAATTCTCTATCACTGCTATAATGCAAAATAAAATTATTGGCTTTTGTGATTTTGGCGAATCTAGATATCCAGAGCTTACTAAAGGAGAAATTTATACTCTTTATGTTTTAGAAGAATACCAAAGGCATGGAATAGGTACGATGCTTATTAATGAAGCTATTCGTC
>CANDYO010000069.1 GCA_947424995.1 Rickettsiales bacterium
AACGAGGCCGTCACCCTTGGGGCGCAAAGCGACCCGAGGGTCCAGTTTAAATCTTTTTTTAAGAGATTTTTACTGGATTCTTAGCCTGCGCGTTGCTTGGCAAGAATGACGGCCTTGCATTACCTCTACTTCTTTGCCAATTCTAATCCTTCTTTAATAATTTTCTTAGCAGCCATTTCATCTTCCCAGCCACCAACTTTTACCCATTTGCCTTTTTCTAAGGCTTTATAATTTTCAAAGAAATGTTTGATTCGATTGATTAAAACTTCAGGAAAATCTTTGTATGATTTAATATTATCGAAATATGGATCAAGCTTGCTAGTTGGTACAGCTAAGATTTTTTCATCCATACCTGATTCATCTTCCATCATCAATACTCCAACAGGTCTAGCTTTTATCACTGCACCTGGAATGATTGGATAATTGGCAACTACCAATACATCAACAGGATCGCCATCTTTAGATAAAGTACAAGGAACGAAGCCATAATTGCATGGATAAAACATTGCGGTTTGAACAAAACGATCGACCATAATAGCTCCGGCTTCTTTATCGAATTCATATTTGACTGGATTGCTGCCCATTGGCACTTCAATCACTACGTTAATTTCTTCAGGAGCATTTTTACCTGCGCCAATTTTTTCTAGATCCATGTTTTTCTCCAATTTGAATTTAAGATTTATTATATTAGCATCAGTTAAAAACATCTAGCAAAAAAGGTCAAGCTCTTATTTAATGCTTAATTAAAGATGACAGATTAATTACGATCGGATAAGATTAAGCTATATTAATGTTGTTATGATTTATGATGATCAATAAAGCTTTTAGATATATTAAAAATTATAGTTTATCGACCATTCCAGTTATCACTGTTATATTGAGCGTGTTGCTCAGCATTTTGCCGTATAAAATCAGTAGCTTTTCGCTATTGATGCCCCATATTGTCCTGATTGTAATTTATTATTGGTCAATTTTTCAGCCGCAAAGATTACCATATCTTTTTATTTTACTAGTTGGTTTATTTAAAGATATCATCGAAAGTAATGTATTAGGATTAAATGCAGTATATTATTTGCTTTTTCAAGTAATGGTAAGATCGCAAAGAAAACATATAGCTAGTAAGCCTTTTATTGTGGTATGGGCAGATTTTATGTTTTGCTTAAGCATCATTCTACTTTTACCTTTACTTTTTGCCCATTTTAGCGCTAACATTCATTCCTTTAAATTATCGATTATATTTAGTCAATGGCTAATTACTATTTTTGCTTATGTACCTGTGCATAATCTATTAAGCAAGTTAAATAATTGGAGCCCTTACTTAAGATGAATAAAGAATTATTCCAAAAAAAACTATTTACTCGTCGAGCTGTAATTCTTGGAGCATGCAAAGCGTCTTTAGTGGCTGGATTATTCGGTAGAATGTTTTATTTACAAATTTTAAAGAATAAAGAATTTAGCCGTCTTTCTGAAAATAATCGAATTAAAACTGAAATACTTCCACCTTTAAGAGGAAGAATCTTAGATCGTAATGATAGTCCATTAGCTTTAAATGAGCAAAATTATCAACTTGTTTTTGAAAAGCTTGAAATACATGATAAGCAGTCAATTGATGATATTGTGGATAAAATGGCAAAGATACTAGTATTCAATCCTGATGATCAGATGGATTTAATAGTGCAGCTTAATGAATTAAATTTAGGAGTTAGCGTAATAGTAGCCGCTAATCTTACTTGGTTACAATTAGTAGACCTAGAGCTGCATTTATATGATTTACCTGGAGTGAGTGTTGAAGTAGGCTTTAATAGGTTCTATCCATCTGCTGCGTTATGTAGTCATCTTACCGGATATTTAGGAACTATTTCAGATAAAGAGATATTAAAATCTTCGGTTACTATGTATCCTAATCTTAAAGTCGGTAAAAATGGTATCGAAAAAACCCAGGAAAAATTATTGTATGGGGTTACTGGTTTTAAAAAAGTAGAAGTTAATGCTAAAGGAGAGGAAATTAGAGCTATTTTGACTTCTAAGAGTGTGGTTGGTCAAGATGTTAAGCTTACTATTGATATAACACTTCAGCAAAAAATATCATCGATGTTAAAGGATACTGCTGGAGTAGTGCTAGTTTCAAAAATTTCTACTGGTGAAATTTTAAGTATGGTTTCGGAGCCAAGTTTTGATCCAAATTTATTTAATGATGGCATTTCATCAGCCAATTGGAATAGTCTGATTAATAATCCTGAGATGCCACTAATCAATAGAGCTGTTTCATTAACTTACCCGCCAGGATCTGGTTTTAAAATTAATGCTGCCATCGCGGCACTGAAGCTTAACTTTAATCCAGAGACTAGATTTACATGTCCTGGCCATTATACCTTGGGAAATAGAATTTTTCATTGTTGGAAAAAGACAGGGCATGGTTCGGTAAATTTATACGAAGCTATTGCTGGTTCATGTAATGTTTATTTTTGGAATGTTGCAAAAATTATTGGAATGCAACCCATTGCTGATATTGCGCGTAAGCTAGGGTTTGGCAAAAAACAACTTAATGATAGTTTACCGCGTGAACAGGCAGGTATCATTCCAGATCCGGAATGGAAAAAGAAAAATCTTTTGGCTAACTGGACTTTAGCTGATACCTTTAATGCAACTATAGGCCAAGGTTACGTTGATACGACCCCATTGCAAATTCTAACTATGGTAGCTAGAATTGCTACTGGCATGGAAGTTATGCCTAGTATTATTAAGCAAGATAGCAAACAGAATTTTGCTTCATTAGAGTTAGAACGTGAATTACAGATTATCCGCAAAGGGATGGATATGGTGGTGAATAGCAATATAGGTACGGCTTTCCGTAACCGAATTACCGAGACAGATTTATTGATGGCTGGAAAAACAGGAACTTCACAAGTAATCTCGAAAAGACATGCCAATGATGATCTTAGCTTAGAGACTGTAGAAAAAAAAATAAGGAATCATGGAGTTTTTGTGGCTTATGCTCCTTTAATTAAACCAGAATATGCATTTTGTGGTATAATAGAACATGGTGGTGCACCAGCTTTTGCAGTAAAAATTGCCAAAGAGGCTCTTAAAGACGCTCAATTAAGAAAACTTTAGAAAGGTTAAACTATGATAGAAATTATTCGTGAACTTAATGATCAAGTATTAAAAAAAATTGTTAAAGTTATTGATAATGGAGGGGTTATTGCTTTTCCAACAGAAACAGTATACGCGCTTGCTGCTGATGCTTCCAATCCTAGTGCAGTTGAAAAGATATATGCGATTAAGCGCAGATTTAATAATAAGCCTTTACCGGTTTTAGTTGGTGATATCTATCAAGCGAAAAGAATAGTGGAATTTGATGATCGAGCTAGAGCATTGGCATTTCGTCTATTTCCTGGTCCTATAACTTTAGTGCTTAAGTCAAAAATTCATAGTAATTTAGCTAGTAATGTTAATCAACAAATTGGTACAGTTGGTATTAGAATGCCAAATAATCTTACAGCGATTAAGATTTTACAGGCTGTAGGCAGGCCTTTAGTTGGAACCAGCGCTAATATCAGTAATGCTAATGAAGCTACTAACGCTTATGAAGTGTTACGTGACTTTGAGAGTCAGATTGATTTATTGGTAGATCAAGGAGAGGTGGAAATAGGGATTCCATCTACCATTGTAGATTTAACAACCGATCAAGTAAAAATATTACGTGAAGGAGCTATTCCTAGAGCTAAGATAGAAGAAATTTTAGGTGTGAAGACAGTGTAGTTTGTGGATATGGGTCATTGTGCGAGCTAATATTACGCTAAAAAGACGTAAGGCCGTCACTCTTGAGCGAACGAAGTGAAGCTCGAGAGTCTAGATTAAATCTCTTATACCATAGAGTTTTTTAAGGGTTATAAAAGTTTTCGACTGGATTCTCGGCCTTCGGCCAAGAATGACGGCCGAATATGGGTTAGCTAATAGCAGTTAAGCAAATTGGCAAAAGGTGACGTCATCGTATTACTTTCATAGATATTTTATATAAATGGTATCTCATGTAACAGCAATTTATAACTTACGGATTTCTTTGATGAATTTATTGATAGTATTATTTAGTAATTGGGCTTGGTTATAAAGACCTTTAGCAGCGTCTAGAACATTTAGAGTAGAGCTATCAGCACTAGAAGTTAAAAGCTTAATAGCGCTGATGTTAATAGTTATTTCTTTAGCTCCATCAGCAGCTGTTTTCATATTTTGGAAAATATCTTTAGTAGCGATATGCTGATCTTCAACAGCTAACGCAACAACGTTAGTATATTGATTTACATTGGTAATAGATTGCTTAATGGTGGTCATTGCCGTAATGACTTCATTAGAAACTACTTGGATATTAGCAATATTTTTATTAATGTTTTTAGTAGCATCACTAGTTTGATGAGCAAGATTTTTAATTTCAGAAGCTACCACAGCAAATCCTTTACCAGCTTCTCCAGCTCTAGCTGATTCGATAGTAGCATTCAGAGATAATAAATTAACTTGTTTAGCCAGGCTACCAATAAATAATATTACTTCACCAATTTTTTTCATTGCTTGATCTAAAGAATCAGTAATGACTCTAGCTTTTTCTGTTTTATCTACAGCTTCATGCACGACGTTAGTAGATTTAGTAATCTGAAGTGAAATTTGTTCAATTGAATCAGTTAATCCTCCAGTTGCATTAGCAACATTTTCAATGTTATGTACAGTACGTTCAGAGATACTGGTAACATTAAAAGTTTTTTGATCGACATTTTTAATAATACTAGTCATTTGTTTTGCAGTTTTATCCAACTCTTTTGCTGAAGTTTCAACAGCTTGAATTACATGCGATGAGTTGTTATAGAATTCTTCTATCAGTGCAGAAATTTTACTTTGTCGCTCTTCTTTTTCTTTTTCGCGTTGAGTGCGATATTCAGTCATGCTTTTGGTAGAAGCTTGTAGTGAATTTACTGCATTAGCAATAGCTCCTATTTCATCTAATCTTTTAATATCAGGAATATCATTATCTAAGCTGCCATCTTTAATAAAATTCACTATCTTAGTAATTCTCTGGATAGGATTAATGATATTTAAGAACACCAGATAAGTTGCTCCTAAAATAAAGATTTGTAAGATAATAAAGTTAATCATGCCAATAGTAATATTTTTCCAAGCTTGAGCACTTAAACTACTAGGTGAAGCAAATAATGTTAATTGACCAATATCTTTATTTTGAGGGTGATAAATAATTGGTTTAGTTATAGTTATTATGTTTGCGTGGTCACTAGGAGCTCCTACAGAGTATATAAGCTCACCACTACTAGCATATACCGCCGCATAAATGAAGGAAGGATCATTTTGAAAAGTATTTAAAATTACTTTAATGGTATCATCATTAAAGTCCCAAATTGGATTAGATAAAGCATCAGCTTGAAAAGTGGTGAATAGTTCAAGTCGCTGATAAAGACTTTGCTGTAAATTGTTATAGTTCACTGAAACTAAAACAACTGTAGAGATAAGCTGCACTACAGTGACTATAGTTGCTATAATGAGCAAGGATCTAAATTTTATGCTCTTATTAAAGTTCTCTTTTATTTTAAACATTATTATTTAAAGATTTTCACCATAAGAAATACCATCTTATGATTATATATGTTTATAGTAAATAAATCATTAATTTAAAATGTTATTTTAGAGCTGTAATTAATTATAGATAAAAATGGGCGTCATCCCTGGCAGGCCGCGTAGCGGCGTGACCTAGGATCTTAGGAAATTTATTCCTCACGAGATCCCCGATCTCGTTAAAACTAAGCTTTGCCTAGTTTTTTCTCGTCAGGGATGACGCAAATCTCCGCATAAGTTCAAATCATTTTCAATAATACTAGATTTAATTCCTGAGCAGCCTAGAATTGTATGAAATAAATGATCGTGCAAAATAGCAGTTTTTTGCATTTTCCTTAAGTTAGATATCTGTTGAGGATATGCTTTTATATATTTATCTGAAGCCCAAAATATCATATTGACGGCTACCTGTTCATCTGCATTATGGGTGCCATGCAAAAAGCGTCCTTGTTCACCCAAGGATTCTCCATGGTCTGAAGTGTAAATGACTAAAGCTTTTTTATCACGTAGGCGATCGATAATATTTTTGATGAAATAATCAGTATATAAAATACTATTATCATAAGAAGCAATTCTTTCTTCAATACTGCAATGGCTCATATCGCTTAGAAACTTTTTCTTTCGGCAAATAGGAGTGTATTTACGAAATTCATCTTTATATCGTTCTTCATAGTGAAAATGGCTACCATAAGTATGTAGAATAAGCAAATTCTTTCCTTTTGGATGCTGTTGATAAAATGTGTCAACAAATGGCAATAGGCTAGAATCATCGCTGCTAAATAATTCTACATCTGTACCAAGTAATAGGCTTTTATTAGATTCTTTGGCTAAATCAAAATATGGAGCATCAATAGCAGTGTAAGTTCCTTGCATCCCAAGCCAAGTAGTATAAAAACCTAATTTTTTAAATACACCAATAAAAGAAGTTTCATCTCTAGCTACACTGCGGTTTTCTCTAGTAGCTCTAGTGAGCATGCATGAAACGGCAGAACGAGTGAGGGGATAGCAGGCGGTGACATCTTTATAGTAAACAAGATTATTTCCTTCTTTAGCTAATAAAGGATTAGTTTCTCTAGTATAGCCGCTTAAAGAAAAATGATCGCTGCGAGCTGATTCTCCAATAATTAACACTATATTTAAATCTTCAGCAGCTTTATCGTCTATACTATATTGATAATTTTGAGCAATATCCAGACGCTTTTTTACAATTGATGCTTTTTCAAGCCAATAAACTCCAGACTGCTTGAGGATATTATATGGTAATATATTAGCTATCCAGTCGCTATCTCCAAATAAACAACCAAGTGAAAAAACGGTACTTATAAAAATCATTCTGATGTCTTTAGCGCGTTCAATTTGAGCGATTTTTAATAAAAAAATACAAAGTAATCCTAGGCTAAAAGAAATAATTAAGGCGAAAATAAGATTTAAGCTTAGTAAGCTTTTTATCTCAGCTTGGCTGGACTCAAAAAAAGCAGCAATTATTTCAGAAGTAATAGAAATATTAAGGGAGTAAACAAAATAAGCTGCAAGGCCGCTGGCCATGTATATGCAAATTAATAATAGTCTAAAGAATAGTTTTGGTGCGGATAAAACATAGATAATTGGAAAAGCATAGACGAACGCAAAAATTGCTTCGCCAAAAGCAGAGTATAAGGCGTTACTTCCTGCAGATTTGTAATCTGTATAACGTTGAATTATAATAATAAAATTAAAGGCTATAGTAAAAATAAGCGCATTTATAAAAACTATAAATGTTTTATTAAGCAAAGGGTTCTGTTTATTATAATTTAGCATCTAAGTTACTGATTGCTAGTTTTAGTTATGCTATTAATATGGTTCTTATTAACAAGTGATTTGTCAGCTTCTAATCGTCTAGCAATTAGCTTTTCATTGAAAACGCACACTATTTCGCGATCATGTCTTAAAGTAAATCGATCTCTAATAGACTCTACAACCAGGTACTTACCTGCTATTCTATAATTAATTAATCCTTCAGTACCTTGATTAGATACATAAAAAATAGCAGGAAGCAGATTTTCACTATCTTTAAATTCGAAATAAGTAAATTTACCGTCATCGAATATTTTGATTGGTGAGATAATCTCTGGGCCACTAATAGTATAATCAAAGTTATATAGTGATTTATCGGTTAAATCAGGACCAGCGCTAGCATGACTACTGTTTGCTAGATGAGCTGTGTCTTGCTCATCGGGGTATAAAAATTTTACGGCGAACATTAGTCCATCTTCATTAATGTCTTTTGCTTCTTGAGCATGTAGTTCAAAATAATATACTCGTTTATTAGTAATTAATGTCATGTTAGTTGTAGCGTCTTGATCTATGGGTTTTAAGAATAACCGATTACCATTGGGGACCATTTGCCAAGGTACACTATCACCCATACTGATTGTTTCTATTGTTTCGTCTTCTGCAAAAATGATGCTTGATTGATAGCCATAATATCCGATAAATTTATGCACATCATAAGGGCTATATACCATAACTCCTAATCGTCTATCAATGGCTAAAGGTTTAGCTTCTTTTATCGCATTTGCTTGCGAAAAACTAAAAACCACCATTAGACATAATAATAATCTAAATATCATTGTTACCACCATATTATTTAACTGTTTTATTAACAGTATAATCCATAACTAAAAAACTAAGTTTTGGAGAGTCTTGATCAATTAATGTTTTTATATTGTCTATCTTAAAATTAATAGTTGCAACATAATCTTCGGAAATAGTCTTATTAGAAGGAATATTTCTTAAAGTGGCTTGAAAATATACCATTGCTCGTTCAGAATTTGCTGAGGGTTCGATTATTTTTATTTTGGTAACCTTAACTTGTTTAGTATTAGTATCTTGAAATAGCATAATTGGACTATCTGGATTGTTAATGCTAATCGCATCTTCATACTTCAAATATTCACTTCCTACTGTTGTATTACGCATGAAAAATAACTGATCTTTAATATGGTCGAAACTATATGATTCTCGTTGGTTAACATATGTTGCTAACATATACTTTGCAACTCTTGATTGTGGGGGCTCTATACTGTTGCCAATAGGCGAAATTACAGAATAATTATTGCTAATATCATCTGTAAAATTAATATAAGTTATTTGTTCGGCAGCCGGATCTATTCGACTATAAAACAAAACCAATATTAATAGTGTTGTAGCAAAACAGCTAAACAGCACGAAAGTATAAGTTCTTTCTGAGATAGGAAAAATAAATTTATTAGCATACCAGATGCGAGCGTCTTCATAATATTTACCGCTTTTTACATACTCACTAATTGAGCGATTTACATCATCCATATTCTATCCTTTAGGTTTGATCATATCGCTAGGTTTTACCCATTTAGTAAATTGCTCAGCAGTAACTAGCTTTAAGTTAATTGCTGCTTCCTTTAAGGAGATTCCTTCTTGGTGAGCTTTTTTAGCAATTTTAGCAGCATTATCATACCCGATATGAGGGTTAAGCGCAGTTACTAGCATTAAGGATTCATCTAAAAATTTAGCGATTCTCTTAGTATTAGCGGTGATTCCATTGACGCAGTGATCAGCAAAGCTTCTAGCAGCATCAGCTAATAACGATATTGATTGCAGCAGATTATAAATCATAACTGGTTTAAAAACGTTAAGTTCAAGATGACCATTCGATCCAGCAATAGAAATAGTTACATTGTTACCCATAATTTGAGTGCAGACCATTGCCATAGCTTCACATTGAGTGGGGTTAACTTTTTCTGGCATAATTGATGATCCTGGTTCGTTGGCCGGTAGTGATATTTCACCTATTCCACAGCGTGGGCCAGAAGCTAATAATCTTATATCATTAGCGATTTTCATTAAGCTTACCGCTAAAACATTTAAAATTCCTGAGGTTTCAACTATAGCATCATTTGATGCTAGTGCTTCAAATTTATTTGGAGCGGTTACAAAAGGTTTATCGGTAATTTTAGCTAAATGGCTGGCAAATTTTTTATCAAAGCCTACAACACTATTTATTCCTGTTCCAACGGCAGTTCCACCTTGAGCTACATAATATAGGTGTTTTAAGCAATTTTTTATTCTAGCCATACCGAAGTCAAGTTGAGTAACATAGCCTGAAAACTCTTGTCCCAAAGTTAGAGGAGTAGCGTCTTGTAAATGAGTGCGGCCTATTTTTATAATGTTCTTAAATTTTAGCGATTTTTTATTAATGCTGTTGCGCAAAATTTTTAAAGCTGGAAGTAAATCATTGCAAATTTCCATAACAGCAGCGATATGCATTGCAGTAGGAAACGTATCATTTGAGGACTGACACATGTTAACATGATCGTTAGGATGAACTGGCGCTTTGCTGCCTAATTTACCACCTAAAATTTCGATAGCTCTATTAGAGATAACTTCGTTGATATTCATATTAGTCTGAGTACCAGAACCAGTTTGCCAAACGACTAAGGGGAAATTATCATGTAATTTTCCATCTATTACTTCATCGGC
>CANDYO010000070.1 GCA_947424995.1 Rickettsiales bacterium
TAATTTATTTGTAGTAGTATGAAGAGAAAAATGTTAGTAAGATTATGCTAAAACTATACATAGATTATCCACATCTTTATACATTGAATTATTCACAGGTGTTTTTACGATGAAAAAAGTAATTCATATATACTTAGTATCAGACTCCACAGGAGAGACTGTTTCAAGTGTAGCTAGGTCATCCTTAGCTCACTTTGAAAATCTAATGATAGAAGAGCATTTATGGTCTTTAGTTAGAACAAAGGGACAAATAGATAAGCTTGCTAGCTCCTTACAAAAGACTCCTGGAATAGTAATGTTTACGGTAGTTAATGAAGAGTTACAACAATATTTACGCGAAACCTGTGCTAAGTTACAGATTTTAGCTATTCCAGTTTTATCAGAAGTTGTCGCTACTATATCTAGTTATCTAGGGGTTAAGAGTATTAGCCAACCTGGTAGACAGCATATAATGAATGAAGAGTATTTTACTAGAATTAATGCTATTAATTTTGCTCTTGCTCATGATGATGGACAATCTTACTTTGATATCAATAATGCAGATATTGTCTTGGTAGGGCCATCAAGAACATCTAAATCGCCCACTTCAATATATTTAGCTTATCGAGGCTATAAAACGGCTAATGTTCCTTTCGTTGTAGGGCAAAAATTACCAGAAATACTTGATACGCTAGTTAATCCACTAATTGTAGGATTATTAATTAATCCTGAAAGATTGGTAGAAATTAGAAAAAATAGATTGATAAATCTAAATGAGGTTGCTAACTATAATTATACAAACAATGATCTTGTTCATAAAGAAGTTATAGAAGCAAAAAAAATATATCAGCAGCATGGTTGGCCAATTATTGACGTTACTAGAAAATCAGTAGAAGAAACTTCGGCCAATATTATAAAAATGTATGAACAAAGAAGAGTAAGATCAACAAGAGATTAATAGCTATATATGAAAATATTGGGTTTAACAGGGTCAATAGCTACAGGAAAAACTTTTGTAGCAGAAATATTTATGCAGAATAATGTAAAGTTATTTCTTTCAGATCTAGAAGTTGCTAAATTGTTAAAAAAACAAACCGTTATTGAGCAAATAAAGCAACTAGCAGAGCTCTCTTCATCAGTAACTAAGGATAAATCAATAGATAAAAAGCTGTTGTCTAATATAGTGTTTAATAATATTAGAGCCTTGCAAGCCTTAGAAAGTATTTTACATCCATTAATAGAAAAGGAAGTTGAAGGCTTTATAGACAGCAACAGGTTAGAAAAAATTATAATATTAGATATACCGCTTCTTTTTGAAAAAAATTATCAATCATATTGTACAAAAATTATAACAACTTTTTGTAACGAAACTACTCAAAGAAAAAGAGCATCAGAAAGAAAAAATATTGATGACGTTAAACTAGACTTTATAATAAAACAACAAATGCCTAGCAATCTTAAAGCTGCATTAACTAATTACTTGGTGTATACTGATATTTCACCTTTATATACCAAAAAGCAAGTAGATCAAATTTTACTTAGAGAATCAGAATGACTAAAAGGCTTATAATATTAGATACAGAAACTACGGGGCTAAAACCAGAGCAGGGGCATAAGCTAATAGAAATTTGTGCAATGGAAGTAATAAATGGCGTAAAAACAGGAGAAATGTTTCATTCTTATATAAATCCGCAAAGAGATGTTCCTTATGAAGCTTTTAAAATTCATGGTATTTCTACGGAATTTTTATCTGATAAAGAGATTTTTGCTAATATTGCGCTGAAATTTGTTAATTTTATAAAAGAAGGAACTTTAGTAATTCATAATGCTAGATTTGATGTCGGATTTCTTAATTATGAATTAAAAAACTTAGGTCATCCAACTATAAACTTAAGTGAAGTAATCGATACTTTGAGCATGGCTAGGAAAAAATTCCCAGGTTCTCCAGCAAGTTTAGATGCTTTATGTAAGCGCTTTAAGGTTAATTTATCTAAAAGAGATAAGCATGGAGCTATAATAGATGTTGAGTTGCTTTATGAGGTATATAAGTATCTATCTGAAGATCACTTATTAATAAAGACAGAAAAAAAAGAAGCAACAGACTCTGATGCCAATATAGCAACAAATGTAGACAAGCCCTATAAAGAGCCTAGATTGTATAGTTGTTCGGTTTTGGAGTCAGAAGCTCATACAAATTTTCTTAAGAACATAAAAGACCCACTTTGGAATAATTAGAAGAGATTTTATATGAAAACACTAAGAAAACTATTTATAGTACTATGTTGCTTTTTAGTAATTGCTTGTGCAAAAAAAGATGCTGTAGATCAGCTAGCTAAGCTAACGCCAGAGCAACTATATAAAGACGGAATGATTCTTTTACATAATCAATCATATAAACAAGCTATAAAATATTTTGAGCGAATAAGCCAAGAATACCCTTATTTTTCCTTAGCAAGCCGGGCTCAATTAATGGAAAGTTATGCTTATTACAAGGGAGCTAAATTTGAATATGCCGTTGCTGGTCTTGATGACTATATTAGCTTATACCCTGGCGATAAAGACATAACCTATGCGTATTATTTAAAAGCTTTATGCTATTATGATCAGATAGAGAACATAAAGCTTGATCAGTCAATTACAGAAAAGGCAAAAGTGGCATTAACCGATCTTATTAATAGATTTCCAGATAGCGAATATGCTAGAGATGCAAGATTAAAACTTAATTTAGTTTATGATCATTTGGCCGGAAAAGAAATGGAAATAGGCAGATTTTATTTAAAAAGAGGAGATATAATATCAGCAATTAATAGATTCAAAATAGTTGTAGATGAATATCAAACAACCACTCAGGTAGAAGAGGCTCTATATCGTTTGGTAGCGTGTTATTACAGCTTAGGAGTAACGGTAGAAGCCAAAAGATATGCCGCTGTTTTAGGGAACAACTACCCACAAAGCAAATGGTATGAGTATAGTTATAAGCTTTTAAAAGATAAAAAAACAAAGGAATAGATGCTCCAGTTTCTTAAAATAAATAATTTTTTATTACTAAAAAACCAAGAAATATCTCTTAGTGGTAATTTTACAGTTATTACGGGAGAAACAGGTTCTGGTAAATCTATGCTTATCAAAGCGTTGCGCTTTGTTCTAGGTGAAAAGTTAGATAATTTAGATCTTTCTGACTCAGAAGTATCGGTTATAGCTCAATTTAAATTAAACCAAGACAATCAGACTTTAAAAGATATGTTAGATGAAAATGATATAGAATTAGAGGATGAAGTAATCATTTTGCGCCGAACTTCAAACGCTTCTAGTAAGGGTAAGGTATTCATCAATGATGTCCCGGTCACTATAAAGCTTTTAAAAAAAATTAGCGATGAATTAGTAGAGTTTCATTCTCAACATAAGCAATTAGAAGCCTTTAATCAAAACAACTGCTTAAATATAATCGACCAATTTGCAGCTAATAATGCTCTACTTGATAAGGTTGGAATTCTTTTCCAGCAGATAAGCAAATTAAATGAACAAATAGAAGAGCAATATAAAGAGAAGCAAATACTAGAAGAGAACCATGAGCATATAGAATATAGCTATAAAGAAATAGAATCACTTAAATTAAAAGAGAGTGAAGAATTAGAGCTTATTGAAAAAAAGAAATTATTTACCGATAAAGGTAAAATAATAAGCGCTATTGATTCATTAATTAGTTTATTTGCTAGAGATGATGGAATAATTCAAAGATTGATTAGAGCGCAGAGAGGAATAAGTAAGCTAGACCTTGACGTTGAACTTGAAGAGCCCATAGAGACAGCAATATTTCATTTAAATGAGCTGCAAGCTACTGCAGAAAGAAAATTAAAGGATTTTGACTCAAATGAAAATATGGAAGCAATAGAAGAGCGCTTATCAAAAATAAAAGAGTTGTCTAGAAAATATCGCTGTACCTCGGATCAATTGTTAATAATTGCTGAGGATTACCAAGTTAAACTTAAGAGTCTATCCAGCATAAATCAATATATTGAAAAGAAAAAAATAGAGAAAGAGGCCTTTTTAAAAGAATATTTTATTCAAGCTGAGATTCTATCGAATAAGAGAAAAAAATCAGCAAAAGAATTAGAGATAAGAATATTAGCGGAGTTAAAGCAGCTTAAATTAGAGCAAGTTGAGTTCAAGATAGAGCTAACTTCAGATAGCATAAGGCCTATTCATATAAAAGGAATAGATCAAGCTAGATTTTTAATTAAAACCAATCAAGGCTTTGCATTTGCTCAAATTAATGAAATAGCCTCAGGTGGAGAATTATCAAGGATAATGCTGGCATTTAAAGTAGCGTTAGCAGAAATAAATCAGAAAACTACTATTATTTTTGATGAAATTGATTCTGGTACAGGTGGAGCTGTTGCTCAAACTATAGGTAATAGAATGAAAAAGCTAGCAGAAAGCAGTCAAATTATTGCCATCTCGCATCAACCTCAGGTGGCGGCTAAGTCTAACCAGCATTTGCTAGTTGTTAAATCAACTGATAAAACTGCTCAAACTACGATTAATGACTTAAATTTTGCTGATAAAACTCAAGAAATTGCTCGGATGTTAGCTGGAATAAACATTACCGATTCAGCAGTAAAGGCCGCTTTAAGTTTAATACAAGAATAATTGGTTACTTTATTTTCCTGTTATTCTTGTCCTGGATAGGGCGAGCATTAGATGGCATGGTTTGTTTTAGCTGCTCTATTTCTTCTTTACTTGCTTCTATAGGAGTCTTCAACACATACCAGTTGACTCCTTCTGTACACGGAGGAGTTGTTAATGATCCCATGTAATGAAAATAAGTTTTGTTTTCTGGGATTAAAGTCATCAAATCGCCATCTTCTAGAGCGTATTTTGCTTTATTATCTTGATTAGCGCTTTCGATTATTTTCTTTATAAACTCATTAGGCTTTCCTTCTTTTATTAATACTCCAACAACAACGATATTATTATCTTTATCCTGATGAACGAAATGCAGCTCTGCATCAGATGTTTTATTGTTTATTGAATGTTCGCTAGGTAAGTGAAAGTGAAACTGAGTTAATTTATAATGTTTTTTTTCAATTTCTAGATGCTTAGAAAGTTCAGTGTTAATTTTAAGGCTAAAATCTTTTAACCTAGCTTCATAAGATTCATAGTGAAATATCAAAGGTTCTTTATCGCTAACTAAATGTACTTTATCTAAATTGATAGGAGACTGTAAAACACCCTCTTTGCAAAGTTCAAATTTTTTATCTAGTTCGCTCCAATGATCTGGTCCAGATCTGCCAACGTAAGACCAATGAATTGATTCTTCAGCTAAAGCTGTATTTGCACAGAAAGCTAGAGCTAAAAAAATATGACTAATGGTTTTGTTTTTAAAGAGCTTTACTAACATTGCTTCTTCCTCAACTAATGATTTCATTTTAAGTATGTCATTAATTTTAAAAATAGCAAACATAAAAATAACTAGAGAAATAATCTGGCTATTTTTAATCCTATAAAAAAGAAGATAATGCTCAGGAAGACGCTTAATCCAATATATATAATTGCATCTATATAAAGATTTTTCTCATACAAAAGGCCGAACTCTAATGCAAAAGATGAAAATGTTGTAAACCCTCCTAAAAAGCCAGGAATAAGAAAAAAACGGAAATTTTCAGGCAATATACTTAAGGATGCAGCTGCGATACCCATTAAAAAGCAACCTAAAACATTAACAAATATAATGGGTATGGTAATTCCATAAACTGGAGTTAATAAGAGTTTTCCAATAGCTACTCGTGTAATTCCACCCAATGCTGCCCCTAGTCCTATTAAAAAATACTCTAGTGATGATATCTTCATATTAACCTCCTACAATTATTTTAGCAAAATGTTCCGCTGAAAATGGACGTAAATCATCTATTGATTCGCCGATACCTATAGCAAGAATAGGTACTGGATATTTACGAGCGATAGCTACAACAATTCCACCTTTAGCAGTTCCATCTAGTTTTGTGATGATCAAGGCATCTACTTTTGCAATAGCTTGAAATTTCTCTAGTTGGACTAAGGCGTTTTGACCTGTTGTTGCATCAAGAACAAGGATTATTTCAGGAATAATATTTTCATCAATTTTTTGGACTACTTTAATTATTTTAGCAAGCTCTGCCATTAAATGTTCTTTATTATGCAATCTTCCGGCAGTATCTATAAGTAATAAGTCAATATTACTCTTAATAGCTTCTTGAGCGGCTTTATAAGCAATGCTAGCTGGGTCTGCATTAGCGGCTCCGGTAATTATTGGAACATTAAGCCTGTCAGCCCAAACTACTAGCTGGTCAACGGCTGCTGCGCGAAAAGTATCACAAGCAGCTAGCATAACTGATTTATTTAGTTGTTTATAATAGTTTGCAAGTTTGGCTATGCTAGTGGTTTTGCCATTTCCATTAACTCCACACATGATTAATATTTTTGGAGTTCTATCGAAGATAAGTTCTTTCTTGGTAAGCGGTTCTAAAATATTGCTGATTAATCCAGCAAGACTTTGCTTTACTTCTTCTACGGTTACTTCTTTATTGAAACGATATTTGTGAGCGAGTTCTTTTACCAGATGTTGAGAAACTTCAACTCCTAAATCTGCACTAATTAACAAGTCTTCTAATTCTTCAGCGGTTTCTTCATCAAGCTTGCGCTTATGTAGAATATTATCAATGCCAGTAACAAGTCTAGCTGATGTTTTAAAAAGACCTGTTTTTAATTTTTCTAGCCAACTCATAAATTATTTGATTATTTCACGTTTAGTGATAATTTCATCAATTAGGCCAAAATCTTTTGCTTCTTGTGGGCTCATGAAATTATCCCGCTCCATTGATTGCTCAACAGTAGCGTAATCTTTGTTAGTATGATAAGCATAAATTTCATTTAATTTACGCTTTGTCGCCAACATTTCTTCCAGCTGAATGGCTGCATCAGTGGCTTGACCACGAAAACCTCCAATTACTTGATGAATCATGATCCTTGAATTAGGTAAAGAATAACGCATTCCTTTTTCACCAGCCGTAAGCAATAATGATCCGCATGAGCAAGCTTGGCCAATACAAATAGTGCTAATTCTTGGCTTAATATATTGCATAGTATCATACATCGCCATGGCAGAAGTTACTATTCCACCTGGAGAATTAATATACATAGCAATATCTTTATCAGGATTTTCTGCTTCTAAAAATAATAATTGAGCAACTACTAGGCAAGACATTGTGTCATCAACTTGTCCATTGATAAAAATGATCCGCTCTTTTAGCAGTCTAGAGAAAATATCATAAGCTCTTTCTCCGCGGTTCGTTTGTTCAACCACCATCGGCACTAAATTTAGAGATGTTTGTAGATGTTCTGACATGATAACCTTAGTTTTTATAATAAAAATTGACTGAATTCATTGTAGGGTAAGGAGGAAAGATAGTAAATAACTTTAATAATCTCTTACCTAATTTTTTTAAGTAAGAGATTATTAAAATAAATTAGGCTGCTGCTATTTCAAGTAAATCCTTAACTTTGATTGATTTTTCAACATTGGTAATTTGACCAAATATATGCTGAACAACTTTTTCTTCAATTATATTTCCCTTTAAATCTTCTACAGCTTTTGGATTTTCAGTATAATGTTTTATAACCGCTTGTGCTGATTCTGGATTAGCCATTGCTCTAGCGCGAACGGCTCCTATTATATCTTCTTGAGTTATTTGAATATTATATGATTTTGCCATTTCAGCAAGTAACATACCCAGCTTTACACGACGTTTAGCCAATTTTAAATATTCTTCTTTTAGTTCTTCTTCTGGTTTATTAACATCAGCATGGTTATATTGACGCAAATATTCAACATTTTTCCATAAATTTTTGAATTCATCATCTAGTAATGCTTGCGGTATATTAAAGTCGCAGCAGCTATCTAGCTTATCAAATAACTCTGTTTTCATTTTAATTAAACGCTTTTCTTCACATTCTTTATCTAAGCCTTGCTTAATCTTGTCATGCAACTCTTCTACCGATGCAAATCCTACGAATTTAGCTAGTTCATCTTCTTTTGTAAAAACAGACGCTTGCTGAATTTCATTGATAGTAACTGCAAATTCTACAGCTTTGCCGGCAAAGTTTTTTTCATGATAATTTTCAGGGAAAGTTACTTTAACCAAAATATTATCGCCAACTTTATGATTTAAAAGTTGGTCTTCAAAATTATCAATAAAAGTTTTAGTTCCCAGTTCTAAAGTATGGTTTTTTGCAGTTCCTCCAGGGAATGCAGCTCCATCTATTTTTCCTTCAAAATCAATAATAACCTTATCGCCATTGGCAGCTTTATGCTTTTCTTCAGCTTTGGTATAATTTTTATAACGAGTAAGTAATTGATCAGAGCGTTCTTTAATATCTGCTTTGGTAATTTCATAAATTGGCTTAGCTAAAGTTATATCTTCAAGCTTAGGTAAAGTAATCTTTGGCATAAGACTTAACGTAACTTCAAATTCCAAGCCTTTTTCAAAGCTAAAGTCTTTTACATTTATTTGTGGTGATGCAATTAGTTCTAATTTAGCTTGTTCAAGAATTGATTGAACGGCATCATTAATAACATTATTTACTATATCACCAGTTAAATCAGACTCATGTTGTTTCCAGACAACATTTAAAGGCGCTTTACCAGGTCTAAAGCCTTTTAAGTTGCTGTTTTTAGCCATAAAAGATAGTTTAAAATCTTTTATCTTATTTAAGGCTCCGGCTGGAAATGTTACATTAAAGCTCTTGGTAAGTTCTTCATTAACCAAAGGATTTGAAGAGCCAGTATATTCTACAGAACTGCCATCACGGTTAGTAGTAGATAAGCTTAAAGGATAATTGGCTTGAAAAATTTCTGTGCTCATGATCGCTCTCTTACAGTGATTGTATTTGTAATTATGGTACGGGTGAAGGGACTTGAACCCCCACAACTCTCGTTACTAGAACCTAAATCTAGCGCGTCTACCAGTTCCGCCACACCCGCAAAATATCAACTTCAACTTAGCTGAAGGGTAGTTTTTACCACATCAAGTTAATAATTGCAATAGGGTCAAACGGCTTTATTAAAAATAATATATAAAATTATCGGCGATTACGAAAAATATCACGGTGAAAATAAAATAATTGCTTTCCAATAGGTTGGTTATATGTGATTTGACTAAATATCATATCTATTTCATTTTCTTCTGTAGTAATCGTAATTTGCAAAAGCTCAATAGAAGGATATGAAAATTTAAGGGTTAAAAATAACCGTTGTGAGGATTTTTTATTATCTTCTTTAATACTAAGAGTTATAAATTGTTTTTCCTTGTCTATTTCAACAAGATTTAAATTATTAAAATTAATTTCGCTTTGAGCTAATAATTTCAGAACATTAATATCAGAGCTAGAATAGCTTACCTCATCCAAATCCTGATCATAATAAGTAAGCCTGTTATCATTTATGATTAACAATATAGGGGATGGTTTTAAATATTCGCAGCGAATTTTACCAGGTTTACTAATTAAAAGTTTGCCATATCTTATGTTTCCTTCTTTATTTGATTGCTTAAATTGAGCGATGAAGGTTTCGAAGCTATTCAAATAATTTTCTATCTCGGCTATTTCTTTTGCATGAGTCTTATAAAGAGAAGGGCGAACTTTATCATCATTAAAATATTTTTCTTGAGGAGCAGATGCTGCAATATCTTCATCATTAGCAAGAACGTGGCTTGAAATAGCTAATATAAAAACAATAATAATTTTAAGCAGTTTCGCCATTTAATCTTTTCTCTATTCTATCTCTGCCAATTAAAGGCAATAATAATTTTAATTCTGGGCCAGATTCTTTACCAGTTAAGGCGAGTCTAAGCGGCATAAATAATTGTTTACCCACTCTGCCTGTTTGGGCCTTTATTTTGCTAATCCAAATTTCCCAAGTGGTTAGGTCACACTCTCCAGCTGGCAATAAGTTGCAAGCAGCTTGAAGAAA
>CANDYO010000071.1 GCA_947424995.1 Rickettsiales bacterium
CAGTGCATGGTCAAAAAACTTATAATGGAGTAGCTATTTTATCTAAATTCCCACTCAGTGATATTACCATTAATTTCTCTGGCAACCCCGTGCCAAATGAAGCTAGATATATTGAAGCTTGGGTTAACTTACCAACGTGTGCAATTATGGTTTCATCTGTTTATGTTCCAAATGGACAAAGCTTGGAATCAGAAAAATATGAAGTAAAACTTGAATTTTTAGAGCAGCTAAGCAAATATTATCAAAAATTATTAACTCAATCAGAAATTATTGTAATAGGTAGAGATTTCAACATCGCTCTTACACCCTTAGATGTTTACGATCCAATTGCTTTAAATGAAACTATTTTATTTAGCCTTAAAGAAAAACAACAGTTACGTAAATTTTTATCTTCAGGTTTAACTGATAGCTATAGAATGCTCAATCCAATAAGTTCTGAAGATTGTTATACTTGGTGGGATTATAGGGCAAGAGCCTTCCAAAATAACACTGGGATGCGCATTGATTATCTGCTTTGCTCTCCAGAGGCTACTCAAATAAATACAGAATGTTTCACTTCTAAATTATGGCGAGCCAAGGAAAAAGCATCAGATCATATTCCAGTGTCAGCAATATTTAAAATCAATTAACTTCTTACGGAATAAGCATAAAGAGCTTGACTTTTGTAAATATTTTGACATAAAGGAGATTAAGATTTTTAAACTTCGGAATATATTCATGTCAAGATCATTTTATAATAACAAGGTAATTTTCTCGCTTTTAAATGGTGCAAAGCATGCTTTACCACATACTTTATATTTAACATTTAGTACTTTAATATCTGTCCCCATAAATCTTATGGGCTACCCTTTAAAGATAAACTTACCTTTAGCCTTTGTCACTGTAGATACATTTGCACGTTGCGATCAAAATATAAAAACTATAAAAAATCGTAAAGATCTTGCACATGAAAACCATAAGATAATTTCTGAGTATCTTTTCTATGGAGCAAGCTCATTAACATCGAAATTTTTTTTAAGCACATCAAAATATAGAATGACCCCAGTAGAAAATTTGAAAGCAAACATATCTCCAATAACGCTAAACTTTATAGCTGAAACATTATATAATGGAGAAAATTCTTCTCTTGATATCATCAAAGGAGAAGCGACTAATACTCTAGACTATTATCTTGGTACCGATGATAATTACCATCATTATACAATTTTGGGCGCAGGTTTTGTTGCAGCTTGTTTTTTAGGATAAAATTTTATGGATTTCTATATTTTACCCTTCAGTTTTTAATATAAAGCAAAATCAGTGAGGCGTCATTGCAATGACGAGCGCTTCAGTTTGTTGCGCAAAATTTGACTTTTGATGGAGAGATTAATAAAAATTAAAATTGCTCCCAGTATTTATGGTCTATATTAGCAGTGTTTTCAGTTATGAAAGGGGTATCTAGTCTAATAACTCTTCTATTTTTAAGACTGCGTTTCGCCTCTATCACACTTGGATCATTATTAAAAACTTCCATAAATGATCCATCTTCATAAGCTATATTCAATCCATTCTCTATATCTTTACGTAGCTGTTCATTGCTTTTATTTACAAAGAAAAAAATGTCAAATTCATACTCAAAAACTAGATCCTTCTCAATAACTATATTTTTTGCATATTTATTTGCGATTATATCCTCATATGCTCCAAATACTTCAGCAATTCCCATAGGAAAATAGTCAACATGTCTTGTTTCTAACATTTTAGCTATGCTTTTATATTGCGCTGCTTGTACAGCAAGACCATTTTCTTTAAAAATATCTACACTCACCCAACCGATCGGTTGGCCAGAAATAAATTTTTTCATATCTTCTATATTTTTTACTTGGCTGAACTGAACTTGGCGATCTTTTTCTATTAACGCTACTCTGTTTCCCATTAATCCTCTATATAATGGTATTCTAATGACTCCGAATGTTTCTTCTCTAGCTGGCGAGGTTCCAGCCCACATTACATCTAATCCGTCATTATCTTTTAGAGATTGAAATAACCGTTTGCGATTCATTGAACTTGATTCAGACTCTTGAATTACATATCCTTTATTTACCTTCTCTAAAGCTAGTTTTAGCATTTTCTTTGGTAACTCTAGACTGTACTCTGAAGTATCTTTACCAGGTATTTTAACGATTAGAGATTCTGCATAAACATCCACAGCTGCTAACATAACAGCCAAATACAAAATAATTATATTACTAATTTTCATAATTCATTCTTAATTAAATTTCTGTATAATTATATTGCATATTCAAACTTAAGGATGATTTTGCCAATTATACTTACAAAAAGTTCTTGATTACTACATAGTTTTATAATAGCATCTTCCAACATAACTTAAAGCGTAATCTTATGTTTAAAAACTTACTAACTACATTTTTCACTAGCACTACAACCGGTTGGGTCCGGTAACATATCTTCTCATCCTCATATTTATATTTCTAAAATAATCCACAAAACTCAAGAGGATCAGTCATGAGTCGCAATATGCCATTCGTTCTATTGGCCACTATAATTTCAATGCTTTTATTGGCTCCATTTATGTCTATAGCCCTAAAAGAAATATTATATGGCTTAAGTTTATCTATTAAATCTATTATAGTATTTTTATTACCTTTTATTATTTTTAGTTTGCTATTTAAGGCAGCAGTAAATCTAGCGAGTAATGCCACTAAAATAATTTTACTTATTTTAGTTGGAGTAATTCTATCTAGCTTTGTTTCCATAATTTTAAGTCATTTTATTGGCATGGGGATTTATTACTTTGATCTATCAATAGCCTTGCCTGAAGAAACTCAAGAACTTGGGACTAAATGGACTCTAAAACTTCCACATCTGATTGCTAATAATAAAGCAATGTTTTTAGGAATCATTTTAGGAATTATTTTAGGGATAAAAAAGCCAGAACTGTCTAAAAAAATTGCTGTAAAATTAGATAAATTTGTAGCAAAATTACTAATTTTTATTACCTATCTGATTCCTTGGTTTATTGCAGGCTTTATCACTAAATTGCAATTTGATGGAGTAATAGATCTAATTGTAAAAAACTATACAGTAATTTTTTTGGTGATTGGCTTAGCTCAGTTTAGCTATTTGCTTTTAGTCTATTTTCTTTTAAATAGCGGCATCTTTCAAAAGACACTTACTAGCCTTAAGAATATGCTCCCTGCAGCGATTAGCGGATTCTGCACTATGTCTAGCGCAGCCAGCATGCCACTCACTATTATTGGCGCAGAAAAAAATGCTACTAATAAAGACTTAGCTAAATCAATTATTCCTGCTACTGTAAATATCCACTTAGTTGGCGACTGCTTTGCCACCCCTATTTTGGCCTACGCTATCTTAAAAAATTATGGCTATATTGAGCCTAGCACTATTCATTATTTAATATTTGCAGTCTATTTCATTTTAGCAAAATTTTCAGTAGCCGCTATTCCAGGCGGAGGTATTATAGTGATGTTGCCTATTTTAGAAGAATATCTTGGCTTTAATGCAGATATGATGTCACTGATTACAGCTTTATACATCTTATTTGATCCAGTGATTACCTGTGCAAACGTTTTAGGTAACGGCGCTTTTGCTAAATTTATGGATAAAATATTTGTAAGATTTAAGATGAAGTGATAGTCTTAGCATACAATATATTGCATAAGCTAAAATTACGTGAGGTCGTCATCCTCCGAAGTTAAGCAAAGCTTAGCTTCGAGGGATCCATGTTTACCTAAGGTAATTGATTTTGTATGGATCCCCGGTAACCAAGCTTTGCTTGGTTCCGAGGATAACGACTATTTTTGGATTTATGGTCGAAGACTACTTCTTAACAGAAAAAATTCCTTAAGGGATAGGGTCGTAACCTGAACCACCACCTAATGGATGACAACGCAATATTCTTTTTAAACTCAACCAACTTCCTTTGAAAAACCCATATTTATTAAAGGCCTCAAGCGCATAATTAGAGCAAGTTGGATCGAAACGACAACATCCCATAGAATATGGCGAAATAACTTTCTGATAGAATTTGATTAGTACTATACCTATAGACTTCATTGATTGTCGTTCTTTTCTATAAAAGATGATAACTCTTGTAGATTAGTAACTTTTTTATCTATGATAGCAGCTGCTATGTTAGAAAAAATACCGTAATCAGCAAAAGGAACTAACAACATATCTTTAGTCTTTTTGGAGTGATCAATGTTATTAATGATACCCGCATTCAAGTCAAACATTAACCACAATATGGACTCAAGAGCAGATTCAGTCTCTATTGATTTAGCATTATCAAAATCTATAAGAATAGTTTCTAAATTATCCTTACCATCTATCTTCACCATCAAATTCCATACGCGTATATCGTTGTTATAAACTCCATTCTGCTCTAAAATCGATGTAATTTTAACAGTTTGCTGAACAATTTCTTGCTTCTGATGTTTATCAAAAGAATTAATATTATCCGCAACATTTATACCTTTGATAGAATCGAATACAAATCTATACTTATCATCTTCTTCGCTCCAATCCACAAGTTTAGGAATCGGGAGAGACGATATCAGCTCTTTATTATTTTGATAGAATGAAATTAAATTATCGACCGTTTTTTTGTTTTCTTCGCCATTAACTATTATTTCTTTTATGAAATATTGATCACCTATATAATATCTTCTTGTTCTAACATCTTTCCACTTCAACTTAAGATCGTTATGCTTAAAACTAGAGATTTTTATTTGGTTATAATTATAAGATCTATTATTTACGGAGAGACTTTTTTTTTTATTACATATAGTGGTCTCTTTACATCTGAAAGATGAGTGTCAAAGTATCCTAAAATTTCTACCTGACAATCTGTACATTTAGCAAAAATAGCTAAAGGATCTGCAGGAAGCGCTGCTCTCCAAGGAAAGTTAACTTTCTCTTCTGCAATAGCAAGTTCTACAAACAATAAAGGTACTTTATCAAGAATTTTTACCATTAAATTTTGAGTATATTCTAATCCATAAGCAAGAGTAACATGGTGCAACACACTAAATATAAAGACAACATCATAAGAATTATCCATCCTACTAATGTATTCTGGATTAAATTCTTCAAGATCAAAATTTACATTAGGTAAATTATTTAGTTTAGCTAATATTCTAGAAATATTTATATGATCCAAATTAGTATCCAGACCTAAAACTACCCCGTCGCGATCACCCATAAAAAGTGACATATACCCTAAATTACTTCCTACATCTAAAATATGAAGTTTTTTAAATTTCATTTCTTCTTTAAGATATGAATATACCGTTTCTGCCCTCTTTTTTGAAGTATCTTCACGTTTAACCTGATTAAAAAACTCGTATGCTATAGGGAATTTTATATTATAAAGTGGCTGATAATATTCAACTTTTTTTAATGACTCTAAAAGCTCTTGTACCGGCTCTTCAGGAGCTTTAACATAAGTATTTTGCACTGCATAATTTTCAAGTTTTATAGCTCCATACTCTTTCCATAAGTTTTCTCCATAATATTGCCATGCAATTCCTGCCAATAAGATTAAAACTAAGAGAGTAATGATAATTCTTTTTATTATTTTCATTTATTTACACCTTAAATTATAGTACAAAGCTAAACTTAGTTTTAAAAAAATAAGCATATTAAAATCTAATAAAACTGTCTACTTTTAATTTCCTAAAATACTTATCTTAATCATTACCAAGCTTCAGCGCTGCAATAAAAGCTGATTGTGGAATTTCCACATTACCAATATTACGCATTCTCTTTTTACCTTTCTTTTGTTTTTCAAGTAACTTACGTTTACGACTAATATCACCACCATAACACTTGGCTAACACGTCTTTGCGTAAAGCTTTGATTGTTTCACGAGCAATAATTTTTCCACCAATAGCAGCTTGAACTGCAATTTGAAATAATTGTCTTGGAATTAAATCAGATAAACGCTTACATAAATCACGCCCACGACTTTCAGAGCGAGTTTTATGGACAATACCAGATAAAGCATCAACAGGTTCTTTATTAACTAAAATAGTCAATCGAACTAAATCACTTTCTTCATAACCATCCATTTTCCAATCAAAACTAGCATAACCTCGCGAGCAAGATTTTAAACAATCATAAAAATCGAAAACAATCTCATTTAATGGCAAGCGATAAATCACCATAGCTCTATTACCAACATAGGTAAGAGTTTTTTGTACTCCACGTTTGTCAGTACATAAAGCAAGTACCGCTCCTAAATATTCATCAGGCACCAAAATAGTTGCTTCAATCCATGGCTCTTCCATGTATTCGATTAAAGTTACATCTGGCATATCAGCTGGATTATGTAATTCAAACATAGTTCCATCTCTTAAGTAAACTTTATATACCACACTTGGCGCTGTGGTGATTAGATCAACATCAAATTCACGCTCTAATCTTTCCTGAACAATTTCAAGATGCAATAGCCCTAAGAACCCACAACGGAAACCGAAACCTAGAGCAGTAGAGCTTTCCATTTCATATTCGAAACTAGAATCATTTAAACCCAATTTCCCCAACGCTTCTCTTAAGCCATCAAAATCAGAAGCATCAGCTGGATATAATCCACAAAACACTACTGATTGAGTTGGTTTAAACCCAGCAAGTGGCTTAACTAACGCAGCTGTCTTCTCTTCGGTGATGGTATCACCTACTTTACAGTCAGAAATTTGCTTAATGCTAGCTGAGATATAACCTATTTCTCCTGCCGTTAAAGCACTAACTGCTGTTCGCTTTGGAGTAAACACTCCCACTTCATCAATAACATGAACCGCTCCAGAAGCGAGCATTTTGATTTTCATTCCTTTACTAATTTTACCATCAACAATTCTTAGTAAGTTTACTACTCCAAGATATTGATCATACCAACTATCTACTAATAAGGCTTTGAGAGGAGCATCTACCACGCCTTTAGGAGCTGGAAGTCTTGTAACCACAGCTTCTAAAATATCTTCAATACCTTTGCCTGATTTCGCTGAAGCAAGCACTGCATCACTGGTATCAAGACCAATTACGTCTTCTATTTGTTGCTTAACTCGATCAGGATCTGCTACTGGCAAATCAATTTTATTGAGTACGGGGATTAATTCATGATTATTATCAAGCGCTTGATAAACATTAGCTAAGGTTTGCGCTTCCACTCCTTGACTAGCATCTACTACTAATAAAGATCCTTCACAAGCAGCTAAGCAACGACTAACCTCGTAAGCAAAATCAACGTGACCAGGTGTATCCATTAAATTTAAGATATACGTCTTGCCATTTTTTGCTTTATAATTCAACCTAACTGTTTGTGATTTGATGGTTATGCCACGCTCTTTCTCAATATCCATCGAGTCTAGTACTTGTGCAGTCATTTCTCGCTGCTGTAAGCCACCACAAAATTCAATCAATCTATCTGCTAAAGTAGACTTTCCATGATCAATGTGAGCAATTATTGAAAAATTACGAATAAGGTCAAGATCAGTTGTCATTATTGCCATTTACTTAAATTTAGAATATTTTAGGTTATACATTATTTTGCAGCTAAAAACCAGTATTCATTAATGATGTGGTGTATTTAAAAAGGATCGTAGAAAGTTAATGAAAGCCAAACAAAGTTTGGCGTCATTCAGAGCTGAAGCTAAGCGCAGCGAAGCAAAGCGTAAAATCCAGCACAATAAATATAGCCGAAGGCTATTATAATACTAGAAACCTATGCTTAAGGCTTAGCTTCATTAAAAAGTTTATTTAGTATGATCTTCGATCATAAATTTGTGCCTGGATCCCACGCTTGCTCAGGCCTTCGGCCTTACACTTCGCTCTGGATGATGCCAAAAATGGCATCTTTGTACATTATTAATCTTTATGTCCTCAACTGAGGTAAAATAGTTATCTACCACTGCTCATAGTACCAGAGCAACCATCTAGCTGACTACTAATAAGCCCTAGCAAATTATCACTGTAATTGTCCATAGCTGTAGATAACGCACCTACATCTCTTCCCCAAAGCTGATAATTTAATGACTCAAGAGGAACACCTATACCAACAGCAGCAAGCAATATATTTGAATCCGTTATAACCTGCTGCATTAAAGTATTTATAGGACCAACATCTATAGCTACACTTCCAGCAACCGTTAACGGAGAAATAATAAACGGTTCAATAGCTCTCAATATATTTACTATAGCTTCCATATCCGGAATAGATGGATTTTGAACTGAAAGTCCAGATCCTAGAGGTGGAAACAAAAAGCTATTAGCTCCAACCAAAAAATTTAATACTCCACTTTCGTCGATGTTAACAAAATATTTTATATTAGTTGGTAAAGCACCTATGCATATAATAGGTAGCTTAGCTCCATCTCTTAATAAATAACTATTCGATAATTTCAAAGCGTTAGATAAAGTTGTCATACAACACTCCATATATATTGATTAAACACAATCAAACTCAACTATAAGTTAAATAATATCGCAAAAACCGTTGCAAATCAACCTTAGTTACTGAATATATTAAAGCTATTGCATGAGATGTTTTTATATAAACAAGCTGTAGAATTAACGCGATGACGGCATCGGTTACTTTAAGCTATAATTTTAGCTCATGAAATGGTCTTCTATTATACAAGCGCTAGTTAACAAATAGACGAAGAATGTCCTATTTTACTTTAGGCCTTACATATATTTTATAAAAATATCAAGAATTATTGAAATAGACTGTTTTTGAAATGGCGGGAGTGACGGGACTCGAACCCGCGACCTTCGGCGTGACAGGCCGACGTTCTAACCAACTGAACTACACCCCCAGATGCAGAGTTGATAAAATAACAGGGTTCAAATTGTTTGTAAAGCAAAAATCATCTACTAAAATGCAATTTTTATTTATTTGAATAATTAAGAATTTTTACATAGTATTTATTGCGTTATTTAGCTAATCTAGTATAGCTCTAGTATATCTAAAGATAAGGACTTATGCTTAAAACTCTAACCAATATTATCAATACTAATCAACAAGCTTTAGAAAAATGGTACCAAAAAAAACTAAGTAATGCAAATTCATGTTTTTATAGTTCCATTGATATACGCTATTCTGGCAAGCAACTGGTTCCCGTCGATTGCAATTTGTTTCCAGCTGGATTCAATAATTTAAGTTTATCCAATATTGCCATAGCGGCAGATTTAGGCAAAAGCTATTTACAAGAACATTTCCCTCAAACCAAAAATATTTTAATAATTAGTGAAGACCACACTCGTAATTTTCACTATTTAGATAATTTAGCAGTCTTAAAACAAATCATTATTAAAGCCGGCTATCAATGTAAAATTGGTTCACTAACTGCATTAGAAGATACGCAATACCAAGGAGTAATCTATTCAAATATTGAGATTAGTGCTTTAATTAAGAAAGACATGCAACTAAGCAGCCTTGATAACTTTACTCCAGATCTAATCTTACTAAATAATGACTTAATGACTGGCATACCAGAAAAGCTACAAGATTTAACCCAAGTAATTATTCCACATCCTAATAACGGCTGGTTCAAGCGACGTAAATCTCATCATTTTAGTATTTACAATCAATTGGTAAAGGAACTAGAAGAATTATTTGCTTTTCCAGCTGCTTTACTAACTGCTGAATATAGTATCTGCGATGGAATAAATTTTAAAACTAAACAAGGCCTAGACTTATTAGCAACTAAGGTAGATCAATTGCTAATAACTATAAAAGAGAAATATCGTCAAAATAATATAAATGAAGAACCTTATGTAGTGATCAAATCTAATTATGGTACCTATGGGATGGGTATTATGACTGCTAAATCAGCAGAAGAAATTTATAGCTTAAATCAAAAATTACGTAAACAAATGC
>CANDYO010000072.1 GCA_947424995.1 Rickettsiales bacterium
CATGAAAGACCTTACACTTAAGGTTTTATTAACTTTTTTATGATTATCTATTTTATTAGAGTGATTTAAAATAAGATAAATTTTTACAATTACTACAACTTTCTGCAAAAAATATTTATGAAAAATTTAGAATTGATAAACCTTCGTAAAAATAAATTACTTAATTCTCCTTTCCTACAATCCTTTGATCAAGAAAGCATGTTAAAGCAGTATAATCAAGTTCTTGAACCAGGTAATCAACTTAATATTGGTGGCAACTGCTTTGGATTATGCATGGACTATACAAGACATATAGAAAGCCATCGCAATATTAACACACCTCATGATTATAAAGCTAAACTAGAAAAAAAATCTACTATAATCTCGCCAAACTTTGGCAAGAGAATAGCGCATTATCAAAATTTTCTTCAATTAAATTTGAAGCATAAACCTTTAAAATCTAGTAATGATATTACTTCACTCATCAGCTCTTCTGATAATCATAGAGATATTATTGGCTTGTCTTTTCATACCAATTCTTTAGCTGAATCTTCCGTCGCCCATATAATTGCAATCGAACCAGTTTTAGATAACCACACGCAAAAATTACAAGGTTTTAGAATTTTCGATCCTAATTTTGGAATTTTCGATACAAATAATAACATCAATATGTCTATTGAAATAATGACAGATTTAATGGATTTTTATAATGCACATAATCTTGTACATACGAAGACAATTAACCTTAGTAAAAAGGTAGCTCAATATTCGCTAATAAAACAGGCAGATGAAGGAATAAATCATCAATATTCCAAAGATCAAAAATACTTAGATGGCAACACCAAGTTAGCTGAAAAAGATCTATACTCCGTTTTAAAATACGCGATCGAAACAAATAATCATCAAGTTGCCGAAGCATAATCCAACATCATGGGAATGAGTTTTCTCCTATAGCAGCATTCTTAACCGTTAGCGAAGCTCTTAAAAAAGATGATTTTACAGTATTACGTAATTTATATTTTTATGGAGAAAATTGCAAAAAAATAATAGACACACACATTAAAGATGATACTTCTAAAAAATTTGAACCCTTTCTTAAAGCTCTAATTCTAGTTTGCTGCGTTACTATAGCTTCTCGCCCTGAATTCGAAATAGATTCTTTAAATAAATTACTTCAAGCAGAAACAAAAGAATCATTAATAGAATTTGCTGAACAGATGAAGTTGATTTCTAATCACTTTGATCCAGTACTGATAAGCAAAGTAATCAAACTACTACCTCAAAACATTATAACAGAGCATCGTGTTAGTACTTTTATAAAAAAAGTAACTAATAATCAATTCGCACCGCAAAGAAGCAAATAAATCTTTAAAAACTACTTTAGTTACAGCCAATTTTTATACTTACAATAGAAATAGGGTAAAATACCAGATAAGATAACAAGAGTAATAGCATAACCAAAACCATACTGCCATTTCAATTCTGGCATATTCACAAAATTCATTCCATAAATACTAGGAATAATAGCTGGTGGCAGAAAAATAAGCGCCGCTATTGAAACTATTTTAGTTACTAGATTTTGTTCGATATTAATCATCCCTAAGCAGACGTCTAGAAGGAAATTAATTTTATCTGTCATTATCGAAACTTCTTCTTCTAAACGAGAAATATCGTTGGTTAAACTCTCTGCTCTTGCTAATTCATTCGTAGAGAGTTTAAATGGCTTCATTTCAGCAATAAAATTTAAAGCTCTACGAATGCTCAATAGGCTTTCGTAATTCTTAGATATTAAATCTCCACTCACTCCTAAATCATCAATAAGTTTAGTAAAATTTATTTTTCTTTTTCTCTCTTTTTTATTGGAAGATTTCTTGGCATAAAAAGCAATGTATGATACCTCATCAAGAGAGTAAGCTATCTTTTCTAGACTATCTTCGATATGGTTGATTGTAGCTTCTACCAAATGAATAAAAATACTATTGTGAGTCAACGAATTTACTTTATTAACAGTAATATAATTTAGATATTCTTGAAATGAATGAAATACCGCATCCCTAGAAGTTATAATTTTATCACCAGTTAATACAATAGTCACATCCTGCATCGCTTTATCATTATTCATGATAGATGCTTTTATGTACACCCCCCCTTTTTGCTGATAATGACGATTTAATAAATTATCAATCGGAGCCATTTGATAATAAGTAGGGATATCTTTTTTTAAATAGTTTTCAATTATTTTTTCTTCTGCAGGCATTGGATCAAAAATATCAACCCAAATAGGCTTGGTTGATTTTTTCTTCATTTCAGCTTCAGTCAACAAACACAGACTATCATCGCGTATGGTATAATGTTTAAGCATTTGTAGCGCTCCTATCGATATTAGTATAACTTAAACATAAACCACAAGAATTAAAAAATGGTTAATCAGTCAACTAAGGAGCGCTTTTTAGAAAGCTATTAATTAAAAAGATTTCGGATAAAGCCTGGAGTAAATACTGAAAGCGGATTAAGCCATATATTAGGATTATCAAAACTTCCCTTTACTGAGAAATTAGCAGCAATAAATGCAGATTTTTTTCCTCCAGAGAGCAAGTCACCAATAAATGGGATAAAAGAGATAAGACTATTTAAGCCATAAGCTGAAGGAATATACATCCCCTTAA
Source organism: Rickettsiales bacterium (assembly GCA_947424995.1). Lineage (GTDB taxonomy): Bacteria > Pseudomonadota > Alphaproteobacteria > Rickettsiales > CANDYO01 > CANDYO01. The sequence continues at coordinate 2,646 of CANDYO010000072.1, forward strand.
TAGCTAAAATTCTAGTGTTATTATTAATAGTTCCATTAATTCTAATGTCATAAGATGGGCCTTGTACTAGTCCATTTTTTATAGTTAAGATCCCTTTACTATATTCCAGATCAGCCGTAAATGATTCTGACTTTAATGAACCACCCTCTAACGCCTGCATAACTGCTAATGGCGAGTTAAATGGAGACATTACTCCAAGGATAATTTTAGTTAGCACTGACGTATTGCTAAAAGCAAATTTCTTGATGATTATATTGCCATCATATATTATCTCATCATCTATTTTTTTAGGATAAATTTCGATCCATACTTCTCCCCGCTTAATGTTTTTATAGATCCCAAAAGCTTGCGAAAAAGTAGCAGCAGAACTACTATGCAATAAATAACCATTTTGATCATTCTTTTTAATTTTAACTATAGTTAATTGCTGACTTTGTGAAAAAGCTTTTAAATCTACATCTATTGGATTATTACCCACCTGAGCTATTTTACCACTAACATCATTTAAATGAATATTATTTTTAAGAATCAACTTATCAACTTTAAAAGAAATTTTGTAATTCACTTTTTTATCTGGATCAGAAGCAAAATCTTTTGCATCAAATTTACTTAAGTCTAAATTTTTAGCAATTAAATCATAGTTATAAAATTTTTTATCAAAATCTATTCGTACATTGAATATATTATCACTTATTTTTCCATTATTTAGACTAAAGTTAGTTAATTGATTGCTTAAAGTAGAGTAACTAAATAATATTTTTCCAGCAAAATTGTCACCTTTCAAACTACAATATTCACCAATAATCGCATTCTCATTAAAACTACCCAAACAGCTAAAATTAAGTGCAGTGGCAATAGGTTTGGTAATACTAAGTGGACTAAGCACCACCTCTGTATCTTTTAAGTCTAAATTTAATTGCCATTTTCCTTCGCTTAAATTTGCATCAATACCCACTACCCCCTTCTCAAGAATAAGCTTATCTTTTAAGGATATTTTTTCTTCAAGATGGAGTTTTGTAGCAATGTTTATCTGATTTTCACTTTGACGCTCAAATTTATGATACTTAATAAGATCAAATGAAAAAGTTTTAGGGGTCTGCAGTTTAACTGTTATTTTATCTTGATCATTCAAAATTTCTAAAGTTCCTTGCTTGAACTTAATTAATTTATATTGATCAAGTATTACGTCACTTAAATCGGCCTTAATGTCTAATTTTAAAGATTCTAATTTAAATGGATCAAAAATAGGAACGCTTAAAGCCGCAGTTCCATTAAGACTGCCTTTAATTTTATCAAAATCTACTTTATTACTTAGAAGCCTTTGATAAACAAGCTGAGGAATAAATTCTTTGAATTGATTGATTGAACCGGTAACCTTAGTTTTTACAGACAAAATAAAATCATTAAACGGTAGTACTAATTCTAAATTGGTTAATTTATTACTAAGCAATGAAGCGCTATTAGCATTTACATATAAGGCTTGCCCATCAAATTTAACCATTGCCTCTATTTGAGTAATCGGGCTATAGCTTTGAAGATAAGTTAATTTAGCTCCACTTACCATAATTTGAGCATTGATTGAATCTTTACTTGGAAGAGCTGCCTTTAAATCTTCAGCTGTAATTTTAAACTTACCTTGGGCGTTTTTAATTATTCCTTGAGTGATATTACTAGTGACCCAATTTTGCACTTCAGGAGCCAAAAAATTTGGCCATAATCCTGATAAGTAATCCACCGGTAAATTGATTATGTTAGCCTGAAAATCAGCTAAAGCAAAACCGTTTGAATCAAAAGAGAAATCTCCCTGTAATGAGGCTTTAATATTATTAGTATACCATAAGTTAAATTGCTTTACTGTCAAATGATTGAGACCATAGCTTAAAGATATAACCATTTCTTTGAGAGCTATTTTAGCTAAATCTTCTTTTTTAGGATCATGAAAGCCACTATTACTGATTAAATTTAAATTAGCTCGCTTAAGCGATAAAAAGTTATAATCTAGCTGAACATCCCCATTAAAAGAGATATAATTTTTAGCTATATACAGATCTATTTCTTTTTGAATATCAGAATTATCATCTAGATATACTAAACTTAGCAATTCACTCTGATTGATTTTAGCAGACAAACTACTAGTCAAGTTAGTTAGCTTAAGCGAAAAGTTAATATTTTCCAGTTGAACAAAATGCTGTTGGTGATTTATTATTTTTAAATTAGGAGCTGTAAATTGTAGTTTGAAATTAAGAAATTTTAATTCAGCTCCACTACTTTCTGTAGTTAGTTGAGGATCATAATGTTGCGCTAATCTTTGAATAGTATCATTGGAAACAGCAATTGGATTTTTAGCTAATATCGACAACCATATGGACAGACCTACTAAAATAATGGCAAGAGTTACACCAATAACCTTTAGGGCCTTTAAAAAAACATTCATAAAAGATACTTATACTAAGATTTACAACCATTCCATATAGAATAATCATTTCCAAAAGATAATATTATAGTATGATATTTAAAAAGTATATAGGGCTAAATATAAAATGTTAAATAAGTTTTTTTTATTTTTTGTGGCAACATTAATATTCTTTGGTTCATGCGTAGCAGCTGGGCAAGACAAATACATTGAAGATAATTTTGAAATATCGCTTAAATCATCAGCTCAATATGCAATCATATCTTTTAAACTTAAAAATGGTGCTAAATTTTATTGGCGCAATCCTGGCGAATTAGGGCTTGCTACCAAATTTAACTTCGATAAATCATTAAATCTAGAATCAACTCAAGTATTTTGGCCTCTGCCTAAGCTACAACAAAGCTACGATGTAAGTAGTTATATTTATGAAAGCGATACCGACTTTGTAATTAAATTAACTCCCAAAAATATTAGAAAAAATATTAGTTTAAATGCTGATGTAAGCTTTAGCATCTGTCAAAAAAATTGTAATAATTATGATATTAGCTTATCAAGCATAATAAATCCTGATGATTCATTTACTGCAGCCAAACAAATTCAAGAAATGCTAGCTAAAACTCCAAGCAATAATAATGGTAACATAAAAATTACAGCTCTTGAGCAGGAATTTATTGCAGACACTCATTGGTTAAAAATTAAATTTAGCGCAGAAGAGCTTAGCTTAAACCCACAATTTTTTCTAGACATGCCAGAATATGTAAGCTTTGATCCAGCTAAATATAATTTAAGTGATGAATCAGGTGAACAAATTATAATGGTTCCATTCTCAATCATCGACAAAGAACATAACAAAATCGATGATCCAGTATACGTAAATCTAGTCACTGATAATCTTCATGCAGTTGAATATGAAGCTGTACCAATTGATTTAGCCATATCAAAAATAAGTAATTCATTTATTTTAATAATTATATACGCTTTAATAGGTGGATTAATTTTAAACGTCATGCCATGCGTATTGCCAGTTTTAGCTCTAAAAGTACTACAAATAGTAAAATTAGCTACTGAAAAAAGATCTATTATTGTATTTAGTTTACTAGCGCAAAGCGTTGGAATCATCGTTAGTTTCATGAGCATAGCTATAATAGCCTATAGCTTACAGCAATTGGGTCATCAAGCAGGATTAGGGATGCATTTTCAGCAACCAATTTATCTTATTAGCATGGTAATCATTTTAAGTTTTATAGCGATATACTTAGTAACTGACGTAGAATTTAGCGTACCTATTCCGCAGTTCCTAGTGCAACTATTTCCTAAACAGCCTGAGGCGATGGGAATGCTAGGGTTTTTTCTGAGTGGTATTTTATTAACTTTACTTGCTATTCCTTGCACTGCTCCATTTGTTACCATTGCTGTAGGCTTTGCTTTAACTGCAAATTTTATAGAAATATTAGTAGTTTTTACTGCTATTGGTATTGGCATGGCTTCACCATATATCATGATGGCTATTTTTCCAGGATTCGCAAAATTTCTCCCTAAACCAGGAGCTTGGATGATAAAGTTTAAGCGATTTTTAGGGGTGATAATTTTCACCACTAGCCTTTGGTTAATTTACGTACTCGCCACTCAACTTGGCTACAAAGCTGCTTTATCTATATTTTTATTGATCCTTTTGATGAAATTTATTTTAAGCGAACAAAAAGCAGTGATTAGCAATAAAACTAAAGCTTTAATTTTATTGATTTTGATTAGCTTATGTTATGTCGTTCCACAGCATCTTTTAGAGGAAAAAATAGAACAAGAGATAATTGTAAAAGATAGCTGGCAAGAATACAAACCAGAATTAATATTAGCTTTAATTGAGCAAAATTATGTAGTGGTAGTGGATGTAACCGCTTCTTGGTGTGCTACTTGTAATATCAACAAAATGACTACTTTAAATAATAATACGGTAATGAATTACATGAAAAAAATGAATATAATCACTATGCGCGCTGACATTAGTAGATCAAACAATCCAGAAGTATCCACTCTAATGAAAATGCATAATCATTACGGCGTTCCTCTCAATATAGTATACAGTAAAAAACACCCTCAAGGCGTTGTATTACCAAGCCTTCTAACTCCTAAAACATTAATCTCCGCAATTAAAGAGGCTCATTAATTAATAGTTAATAATTAAATGATAGCATTGTACTCAATCGATATAAATAAGGAGTCAGTTGATGCCAGGATTCATGCCTAAGATAAAATTTATAACCCCAATCGATTCCGTCCTAAATATTATATTCACTTCAGCAGGCTATGCTCTTCATTACGGTGGAGGTAATCCAAACGTCCATGAGCAAGATACTTTAATATTTAATTTGCCCTGGAATGAGATTAGCTATTACTATTATGGAATAAAGCATATAGATGATTTAGGAATACTTGGAGATTTATATGCTAGAGATTCTGGTTAAGTTATATACATCATCTCTAAAAATTCAAAAGAAAACTATACTCTCTACTTAAGTTGATACTTACTAGCTAATTTTGCTTTAACATTATCTGAGATGAAATCTCCAGTATCGCCGCCTAGTCTTGCCACTTCTTTAACTATTTTTGAGGATACTAGCTGCAGCTTAGAAGCCGCGGGAAGGAAAATGGTTTGTAATTCATTATCTAGTATCGAGTTCATGCAAGACATTTGAAATTCATATTCAAAGTCAGAAACTGCTCGTAAACCTCTAATAATGATATCAGCATTTTTTGCTTTAGCGTATTTGGTTAATAAGCCAGAAAAGACCTCAACCGTAATAAGATCACCTTTAACACCATTAGCAATAAGCTCTTGATTGATCATTTCCACACGTTCGTCTGAGTTAAATAAAGTGGATTTAACGCTATCAGCTGCTATACCGATATATAATTTATCCACTACTTTAAGAGCACGTAACATAATGTCTAGATGTCCTGCAGTAATAGGATCAAAAGTGCCGGGGTAAATACCTATTTTCATAATCTTTATTCTTTTGTGCCATAGGTTATCCAAGTTGGCTTTATTTGAAAATCTTTAAACAGATCTTGCTCGCCAGCTTTGATTTTAGTCTCTATTCTTTGTCCGTTACCTGTTAAAACCATAGCAGAATCGATTCCAATGGAATTTGCTCCCAATATATCAGTCTCTAAGGTATCACCAATCATTAAGATTCTTTTCTTATCAGATATACCCATATTTTTATATTTAGCAAGTACAGAGTTAAATATCCTACTATCTGGCTTACCGTAATAATAAACGACTCCACCCAGTTCTTCATATTTTTTGGCAAATGTTCCTGCACAATATCTAATATCTTTACCATGATTAGCGGTTAAATCAGGGTTAGCACAGATCACGGGAAGCTTTAAAGCTACCGCTTCACTTAAAAAACTATCATAACTAGTAATATCTTCACCCTCGTCCATATAAAGACTCATCAATAAAAAATTAGCTTGATTTATATCTTGAACAACATCAACTTCAAGATTAGAAAGTAAATCATGATTTCTTTGCTCGCCTAAATGATAAAATTTTCTACCTAAATTTTTAAATATATCATCATTCCAAAAAACTAGCTGTTCCCGCACTGCATCTCCAGAAGTATAAACTGAGGCTTTTTGCATATCCACTCCCCAGCTAGAGAATATTTTATCAGATAAAGTGCCAGGCCTTGGAGTATTAGACAAAAAAATAATTGCTTTACCATCATCAATCATTTTATTGAGAAAATTAATTGAATTATTAAATGGGGCATAGCCATCGTATATCACTCCCCAAATATCAATAATTAATGCATCATAATTTTTTACTATTTCATTAATAGGAAATACTTTATAAGTTGAACTCATTTAAACCTACTTACCTCTATTATCTTTATTTCTAACCAGACTTCTATCTTCCATTTGTTTTTGAAAACTACGAGCTCCTTCAATTTTTTTAACTTCAGCATTTTTACTATCGACTAATGGCTCTACTGCGCTAACTATAGCACTACTACCAAGATTTGAGATGGTCATCCCTAGTTTTGAAACAATATTTTCTCCACGATCTTGAGAAATTTTTACCTTGCCATTTTCATCGATTGAAACATCTTGATAACCATGTAAATTACCATACTTACCTAGAGTAATAACTTTAGTTGCAACACGAAGAGCAGCTCCAGCAAAATGAATAGATTCTCCAAGCGCCATAAATACTACGCCTGATACTCCAGTAATAAATCTAGGAATAGCTAAAGCAGTTTTTCTTAATCCACCTTCAAGATCTTTTTCTGCCTCGATAACTTCTTGTTTTAGATCTTTATATAATTCACTTATTCTAGTTCTATCATTGTTTTTGAGAGCTTGAGTTAATGATTCTCCATTTTTATCAGTGCCAAGTATATTTATGATCTCATCTAATTCGTTCTCTGCATTGCGATCAAACCCTGCTCGCTTTATTAGTGAACTTTGATCACGCCTAATATCTTTTTTTACTTTTGCCAAAATTAACTTTATTAAAAAATCTTCTTCTTCGGCAGGTGTTAAATCTTTTCTATTTTTACTCATGATTTTATCTCCATAACTGATAAATCAATTAAAACAACAAAAACTTAAGATTTCATTAATGAGAGTGAGAATTGACATAGATTGTAAGAGTTTGTAAACTTAGTTGAGAATTTAGCGTCATCCCTTGTAAAGGTTAACTAATTCGTTGACAGATTTTGCAAAAAAGTTAATGGTGTTTTTCCAGCTAAAGATTGATGATTTCTAATCTCATTATAATAAATTAGATACTCAAATAATCTATCTTTTAGCTCTT
>CANDYO010000073.1 GCA_947424995.1 Rickettsiales bacterium
CTGATTTAAGAAATGTTAATTTCAGATCTTGATCATAAGCATGGCTATTTTTGCTAATAAGTTCTCCAATTTTTACCGTAAAGAAAGGTGAATAATCTTGCTCTTTCGAAGGTCTATGGCTTACGCTATTTTTTTCTTCTTCAAAAAAATCATGATTCTTTGATTCCTTAATATCATTGATTACTTCTTCAATATCTACGTGAGCATTTTCTCTCTTGTAAGCTTCAAGATGTATTTCATCTTTAGATAGATCGGTCTTTATAGGGCGTCCATGTAAGTAATCAAAACGCAAATTTTGATAACTACAAGTACCTTTAGTTAAGCTGATAAAGCTTTTTAAGAAATCATAATTATTGTAATAAGAGCAAGCAACTGGATATTTTAGATCATATACATAACAAACATCTGGCTTACAGCTATAATCAAGCTCTTTACGAGCTTCTTCTCTAGTCATGAGTCCCTTCTTAGCTTGTAAGAATCCCATTCCTAAGGGTTTGGCATTATTATATAGAGTTAAAAGAAGTTCTTCTTTATCTATATCTTTTACATTAACAGTCATAAACTCTCTCGTGAAAAAAGTATTAAATAATTAATTAGTACAGTTAGTTATGTAACTTATATAATTAATGAGCTTGTTTGTCAATAACTAAAACATAACCTGATTTGCTGCTTTATAATTTATATCTTTCGACATAGTGGACGCATTCTTTAGAGCGGAGTGAGGCGATGATGGTGGTAAGTTGAGTGATGCCCATTACTTCAATATCCACTACTAATTCAAAAAAGTCTTTCGAGCGATTTATTATTTTGAGGTTATTGATATTGCAGCCTTGTTTAGCAATAATACTGCAGATAGTTGCTAAGCTGCTTGGTTCATTAGCAATGGTCATTTTTAAACGCCCTACATGTTTACTATCGTTGTTATCTTTATCCCAAGATACTTCAATCCATTTTTCTGGCATTTCATTGAAATTTTCTAACATATCACAATCAGATGTATGTACTGTAATCCCTTTGCCGCTATGGAAAATTCCAATAATTTGATCACCAGGGAGGGGGTGGCAACAAGCAGCAAAATTGACTGCCATTCCTGGAATCATCCCTTTGATGGGCACTGAAGTTTCTGCAGATTTTTCTTTTTTCTTAAATTTAAAGAAAGATAATTTATCGCGTAAATTACCTAACTTAGTAGTTTTTTGCCCATATAATGCTTTCAAAACATCATCTCTGCTAATGGTTCCTTCACCAACTGAAGAGTATAAGTCATCTAAATTTTTCTTATGGAATAAGTCTAAATAATCTCTAACTTCTTCTTCCTTAAATTCTCGGCCTTCTTGATTGAAAAATTTTAATAAAATTGCTTTACCAAGGCTGATATATTCCTTTTTCTGCTGCAAACGAATAAAACGTTTAATTTCTGATTTTGCTTTAGCAGTTATTACAAATTTTTCCCAAGAAATTGATGGTACTTGATTTTTTGAAGTGATTACTTCTACTTGATCGCCATTTTCTAATTTGGATTTCAAGGGTACAATTCTTCCATTAATTTTAGCGCCCACACAAGTATTACCCACATCTGAATGAAGAGCGTAAGCAAAGTCAACTGAAGTTGCTCCTTTAGGTAAGGCTATAATTTCACCTTTAGGAGTAAAGCAAAATACTTGGTCTTCATACATTTCTAGTTTAGTATGCTCAATAAATTCTTCTGTTTCTGAATTTTCAAGAATTTTTAGCAATTCTCTTATCCACTTGAATTGCTTACCTTCAACTTGGCTATTAGTTATGTCAATGGCTTGCTTATATCCCCAATGAGCAGCTACCCCTAATTCATTTACTTCATGCATTTCACGGGTGCGAATTTGAATCTCAATCCGTTGTTTATCTGGACCAACTACTACAGTATGTAGAGAGCTATATCCATTGTCTTTAGGAGTGCTGATATAGTCTTTAAAGCTATTAGGAATCATATGATAAGCAGCATGGATAATGCCTAATACTTGATAGCAATCGATTACATCGTTAACAATAACTCTGAAAGCTATAATGTCTGAAAGCTGCTCAAAGCTAACATTCTTCTGTTTCATTTTTTGCCAAATTGAGCAAGGCGTTTTCTCTCTTCCCTTTACTTCAGCATTAATACCAAAATCGGCAATAGTTGCTTTAATATGAGTTTCTATTCTATCAACGACAGAACCTTCATCCATTCGTAAATATTCAAGACGATTGATAATAGAACGTCGCTCTTCTGGATGTAATTTAGCAAAGGCCAAATCCTGCAATTCATTTTTAACTTTTTGCATCCCAATCCGCTCTGCAAGCGGAGCGTAAATCTCCATAGTTTCAAGGGCTATTCTATTGGCTTTGCTATCTGAGAGAAAATTTATGGTACGCATATTATGCAAACGATCAGCTAGTTTGACGATTAATACTCTGATATCTTCAGACATAGCTAAGAGTAGTTTGCGGAAATTTTCTCCTTCACGAATATTATCTGGCTGGAATTTTATCTTGGCAAGCTTGGTTACTCCATCGACAAGTTTAGCAACGCTGATACCAAAATTGCTTTGGATATCTTCAAGTTTAACAATAGTATCTTCTACGGTATCATGTAGCAATGCAGTGAGTATTGAGTCCTCATCCAAATGCATATCAGCTAGAATCATTGCTACTGAAAATGGGTGCAAGTAATAAGGTTCACCAGAAGCTCTAATTTGGTTCTTATGTGCGTTTTTGGTGAATTCGCAAGCTTTAACCACTTGAGCTGGATCAAAATTTGGCGTATATGACCTAATCTTTTTTAGTAGAGCATCTGTCTGCATTTGTACTCAAGCTTCTTATCGTTAATTAAATCTGAACTATAGGATTATAGCTCTATAGAAATTAAGAAGCAATTTTTTAGTATGATTTTAGTTTGATTATTATATAATGCGAATTACGAATTATAAATTAATTAAGACTAATATACGAACTGAGATTGCATTAAAAACATACGAGGTCGTCATTCTTGCCCGCCGTAGCCTTTGGCGAAGGCTAGGGCGAGAATCCAGTTGAATTCTTTTGAAAGCCTTTAGACTTAATACTATTAAGAGTTTTCAACTGGACCCTAGGCCTTCGGCCAAGAGTGACGACCTCACGTGCTTCTAATGCAATTATATTCATGCAATAGTTTTTAATTATAACCCTAAGAGTTATAAAATAAACCAATGCTAAATCAAATCGCTAATTTTTTCCTTTTATTTAGTCATGATACGGTGATAATTCCGATGGTGATTATAGGGTTTATTTGGATAAAACGAAATATTTTTTATCATGCAATCTGCTTGATTCTATTAAGCATGTTGTTTAGTGCTGCTTTAAAAGTTAGCTTTCAGAAAATTTCGCCTTATGGATTTTGTTTTCCTAGCGGACATATGCAAGCAGCAGTGGTTTTGTATGGTTGGTTAGCTTATAAATTTGAAAATCGCCTTTTGAGGATAGGAACCTTAATATTATTGAGTGGAATAGGCATAAGTCTGGTATATCTAGATTATCATGATTATTTAGATGTCCTTGGCGGAATATTTTTTGCAGTGATTGTTCTATGGGTATATATAAGTGTTCTGCGAAAAATGAAACATGATATGCTTTGGATGAGCATTAGTTTAGCTACATTATTTATGCTATATATTTACCTCCGCTATGGTCAGATTATTCCTCATTTATGGTTGGCATATTATGCTCTAATTGGCTTTACTCTTTCGGTGAAAATATTTGAACAAAAAATAGACTTAAGAAATATCACTCATAAAATTTTGGCTACTATCTTATGCTTTTTAATTATATTAATTACTCATAGTATTTTTCAATCCCATTTTCTACTTAGTTTGCCTGCGTATTTATACCAAATGAAATGGCTATTGATTGGAATTAGTATCCCTTGTAGTAGTTTTACTAGCAATGTTATCATGGAAATAGTAACCAATAAGCATTACCGATAAAGATTATTTAAAAGCTCTATTTCAAGATAAAAATAAGCGTCATCTATGACGAAGGCGCCGAAGATCGGGGGTATCAGGAGATTTATATCCTCATGAGATCCCCGGTCGCACTGCTTTTCAAGCAGCTTGCTAGGGATGACGCGTAACTTTTGGGGATGACGCTGCGTCTCCCTTCAATTCTAAGGCAAGTTCACCGAAAACTTCGTAGCGCCATCCGGTTAATGGGCGAAGCGATGTGTCATTAGTAGAGCAAAGATTTTTTAAATCTTGAGTGGTAGCTATAACACTAGATGGTAATTTATATTCATCTGCTTGTTGTTTTACTAATAACTTAAGTGCTGATAGTAATTCAGAACTAGTTTTGTAATTGTATGAATCAAGATTATGATCTAAATCATCCTCAAGTTGTTTGCTTAAAGAGTCATTAATAATAGTTATAATTTCTTCATTAAAATTATTGAAGTTACCTATCTTTTTAAGCTCTTCTAGTGTAAGAGGCATGTTTTGAGCAAGCTTAAGTAAAATTTCTTCTTTTAAGAAATGATTGCGCGGTAAGTTATATTGTTGTGCTTTTATTTCTCTCCAAGTAGCTAATTTTTTTAAAACTAAGTTAACTTTAAAGCCTTGGGTATTCTTTATTTTTTTCCAAGATTCATTAAGAATGATGTTAAAGTTATGCGGTTGATTTAAGATTTTTATCTCTTCCGTAACCCAAGGTAAACGTTGATTGTTGTTTAGCATTTTTATTAATATTAAATAAATTTCACGTAAATGAGTTACGTCGCCTAGAGCATAATCAATTTGTTTTGACGATAATGGACGCATAGTCCAATCGCTAATACGAGAGCTTTTATCTACCTGAATATTTAGCATCTCTAAGACCAACGCTTCATAGCTTACTGATTCACCGAATCCACAGAAGCTTGCAGCGATTTGAGTATCAAAAATATTTTTAGGTAAGCGCTTATTATAGAGCAGTAAAATTTCTAAGTCTTGTTTAGCTGAGTGAAAAACTTTAACTATATTTGTATCTTGTAAAATTATATCTAGAGGCGCTAAATTAAGATCAGGACTTAATGGATCAATAAGCACGGCCATTTTATCAGTGGCTACTTGAATTAAGCATAGTTTTGGATAATAAGTTTTTTCTCTTGAAAATTCAGTATCAATAGTAATAAAATCCGTTGCCCTTATAGTTTGACAAAATTTCTCTAATTGAGCGGTATTAAGTATTATGTTCATAAGTTTTTCTTGCAAAAAAAGTGATTACGCTGTTAAATAGCCCGTATCTTAATCGTTTTTTAGAAAGTAGTAAAATGCATAAATATCGTACTCATAATTGTGGAGAATTAAGTTTAGCTAATGTTGGCCAAGAAGTAAAGTTATCTGGTTGGGTGCATCGTCGCCGAGATCATGGTAGTCTTGCCTTTATAGATCTTAGAGACCATTATGGTTTAACGCAATGTTTAATAGATAGTGATAGTGATCTTACCCATCAAATTGCTCATTTACATTATGAATCAGTGATTACTATTACTGGAATAGTAACTGCTAGAGATGCGGAAGCTCGTAATAGCAATTTAGTTACTGGTGACGTTGAAGTTAAAATTAAAACTTTCCACCTTGAGTCAGATGCAGATTTGTTGCCACTACAAGTAAATAGTGATAAAGAATTTCCTGAAGAAACTCGCCTGCGCTATAGATTTCTTGATCTACGTAGGGAAAAATTACATAATAATATTGTTCTTAGGGCGAAAATTATTTCAGCAATTCGTGAAAAAATGACTGCCCAAGGATTCATTGAATTTCAAACACCAATTTTAACGGCAAGCTCTCCCGAAGGAGCACGTGACTTTTTAGTGCCAAGCCGAATTCATCCAGGTAAATTTTATGCATTACCGCAAGCTCCACAACAATTTAAACAATTATTGATGACTTCTGGATTCGATCGCTATTTCCAAATAGCGCCATGTTTTCGTGATGAAGATGCTAGGGCTGATCGTTCGCCTGGTGAATTCTACCAATTAGATATTGAAATGGCTTTTGTAACTCAAGAAGATGTTTTTAACGCTGTTGAACCAGTGATGCGTTCAATTTTTACTGAGTTTTCAACCAAGCAAGTAACCGCATCGCCATTTCCGCATATCACTTATTATGATTCAATGCTCAAATATGGTAATGATAAACCTGATTTGCGTAATCCTTTAATCATTTGTGATGCGACTGAAATTTTCCGCGATAGTGAATTTACTATCTTCCGTGAGAATATTAAGAAAGGTTCTATAGTTAGAGCAATACCAGCACCAAAGACTGCTGAATTGCCACGCAGTTTCTTTGATAAGATGATCGCTTTTGCTCAAGAAAATGGTGCAGCTGGACTTGGCTATATCAGCTTTACCGGCGATGGAACAGCAAAAGGGCCGATTGCTAAATTCTTAAATGAAGTTCAATTAGCTGATTTAAAGAAAATAGCTAAAATTAATAATGGTGATTCAGTATTTTTTGCCTCTGATATAGATAACAAAGCCGCTAAGCTTGCAGGATTGGTTAGAACAAGATTGGCAGAAGAGCTAAGTTTAATTGATCATGATAAGTTTGAGTTTTGTTGGGTTGTTGACTTTCCTTTCTATGAATGGAGTGAGGATGAAGGTAAAATGGACTTTAGCCATAATCCATTCTCGATGCCACAAGGTGGATTGGAAGTGCTAAATAATGCTAAGACAAAAGAAGATTTGCTTAATATTAAAGCATTCCAATATGATATTGTTTGTAATGGTATTGAACTTTCCAGCGGAGCTATTCGTAATCATAAACCTGAAATTATGTACAGAGCTTTTGAAATTGTAGGCTATGGCAAAGAAGTGGTTGATGACCGCTTCCGTAGTCTAATCACTGCCTTCAAATATGGCGCTCCTCCACATGGTGGAGTTGCTCCAGGGATTGATCGAATAGTGATGTTACTTGCTGATGAGAAAAATATTCGTGAAGTTATTGCCTTCCCAATGAACCAACAAGCGCAAGATTTATTGATGAATGCGCCAGCTATGGTGGATGAAAAGCAATTAAGAGAATTGCATATTCAACCACGCAAAGTAGTAAAGAGCTAGGTTCTAATAACCTAGTTCTTTTTACTATTATTCATCGTAAGTGATGGTTGCTATGAATCCATGGCTAATTTTTGCGTCGTCTAGATATACACCCAAAAGATTATTCTCATAAACAGTATTTGCTGAAGTTGTAGTACTGCCTGGGTATAAAATATTAACCCAAAGTGCTGGATTACCGATTAGGTGATTGTCTTTACTACAAATAGCAAAAAAGGCTCCAGATTCTTTTCCATTAATCCAATCGCCACATAGGTTATATCCATCATTAATGTTATTAGCTGTTATGCCATCAAAATGTGAATATCTTGAACTTAATAATTCATTATTATAAGAATAAAACCTCCAATTTGATACATTATTTGATGATGAATTAAAATCAGTTATATATCCGTGGTCTTTTACTAATGTTACGCCTCCAGTGATAGTGTAGTTTGTGCCGCCATTATACAATATTCCATATGCAGTAGTGGTAGTTACATCAGGGTTAAAAGATAATTTAATATAAAGGTTATGATTTATATCATAAATAAATGCTTTTCCTAGAGGAGAGCCCACACAATCAAAATTACCAACAGCAAATCCTCCCATATTACTATGCATAATAACATTAGAAACAGCAAGGTTAATTAGGCTCTGTGGATTAAGGGTTATCCATGCGCCAGAGCCATCTAGAGGTCCTTGATATAAAAATCCAAGGCTTTTTGCACCAGTTTCAACAGTATTATAGTTTCCTACCGCTTGTAAATTACCATTAGAGTTATCATAGTTAGGTCCGTATATATATGTTCCATTTACTGTAACTCCAGGAGAAGATGGATAATTGAAGGGATGCCATGATCCTCCACCTAAAATAGGTCCTTTGTAAATGAAAGTTATGTCTTGATACCCAGTGGCAGTAGAAAATCCGCTAATATAAACTTCGTTTGAGTTAGGTGTGGTGCGGATACCTGTTAAAAAAGTACTACTGCCACTATATAGGCTAGGATAATCTAAAGTAATATAGCTAATAGATGGAGCTGCAGTAATACTTGATGTAATTTCAGTTAAGCATGAATTAGCTTCATCGATTAGTTCTTTATAATCTGTACCATCGAACGTCAAGGCAGCGTTTTGAAGTCCTGAGCATGAATTTTCTGGTAAATCGCTTAAAGTTTGGCTTAGTATGTCAGTCATGGAAATATTCCTTATAATTTTAAGTTAAGGCAAGATATTAAAAGTTCACTTTGCATAACTAATTATAACTAAAGGTTGACTTATTGTGCAATATTTTTTTAAGAGGGAATACATTGTTGGAGCTCTTATTTTTTATCTCTTATCTCTTTGGTTTTTACTGAAATAAAATCCATTACAGCTAGTAATACTCCTGAAACGATAAACGTAACATGAGTGATTAAAAGCCATTTAAAACTATCTGGATTTAATGGAGTATTCGACATGAAAATTTTTAATAAATGGATCCCAGAAATGGCGACCATCGATGAAATTAGTTTAAGCTTTAGAGTGTTAAAATCAACGGAACCTTTCCAATCAGGTTGGTCTTTGTGTTCATCAATATCGAATTTAGAAACAAAATTTTCATAGCCTGAGAAAATTACGATTAGAATCAAATTTCCAGCTAGAGATAGGTCAATTAACGAAAGAGCACCAAGCACTACATCGGTTGGAGTCGCTTGCGGAATATTGATTATAAAATGCCATAATTCTTCGATGAAGCTATAAGTTAACCCACCCAGCGCTAAAGCTAAACCAATATAAAATGGAGCCATCAACCATCTACTTGCGAATAATCCATGTTCTATGGTTCTTTCAATGATATTATTACTCATAACAATCCTCTAATTAGCGATACGAATCTAATTTAACTTATACGCGAATAAATACAATAATTTTTTGAGTTATTAATTTAGATAATGACTTATTGCATATTTTTAGGCATATTATTTAAAGGATAAATTAAGGATATATTTAATGAGCATATTAAAATCAGCAGCTAAACTTTTATTCAGAATCTCTAGGACATTTGAAGCTTTAGCTATCGCAAAAGATAATAAAATATTTGAAGAGACGATTAAGCTTGATGAGTTCAAAGTTAATATGACTTATGATAACTTAGAAGAGCGGAGCTATACCGATACTTTATTAGTGTCATGTGTGGATTTTCGCTTTAGATGTGAAATAGATCGATTAATGCGTGATGTATTACATTTAAGTGGTGATTATGATGAAATTGCTTTGCCTGGCTCTAGTCTTTCTTTAGTGGAAAAAAAATACCCAGATTGGGGGAGAACATTAGAAGAAGTTATCGGAATATTGCAAAATATTCATCATATAAAACGGGTTATCTTTTTAGATCATCGGGATTGCAGTGCCTATAGATTAATCAAAGGAGCAGATTCAGTTTGTACTAGAGATTTAGAAACAGAAGCTCATTCTGAAGTATTTAAAGAAGTTAGGGAAATTATGAAAAATAAATTCCCAGAACTGCAGGTTTATACTCTTTTAATAGGGCTTGATGGAGTGGTTGAGAACATCAAGGAGTAGAGGTTGTATTTGTAATAAAGTTGTTTTTGGCTTTAAAGTCTCTCCGTCAAAAATCAATTTTATAACAAAAAATTAGGTGGTAATTTTTTATAAATTCCACCTTTTTTATTTCTAAATGCGATTCTATCAAATTTTTCTTTAAATTTGTTTTGAAGTTGGTATTTATAGCCAAT
>CANDYO010000074.1 GCA_947424995.1 Rickettsiales bacterium
ATTCCACAGGTTTAAAGATATTTGATATAGTTAAGATATTTCTTGATAGCAAAAATTGATATGCCTCTATTGGCACTAGACCTCTCATTGAGTCAAAAAAAGTAGCATTACAGGCATAAGTAGAGATTTTTAGTAGCGTCTTTATACCTTTAATCATACCTTCTAATCTAATGTGATCAGCAACTGAGTCATTAGGTCCTATTAATTCTTTAGCGAAGAAAGATTCATCAGGGTTCTTTAAATGAACAGTCTCATAAACTATTTTTCTATATTTACTTAAGTTTTTCATACTATCTATTTTAGCATAATCATCAACTACAGGCTCAATAATCATATTTATATAGCCTTTTTTATTAGCGTAATTTTGTAATTTTTTAACAGCATCATTGGTATTTTCTTCATCAATATCATTGACATGAAAAATAATGTTATCACTCTTGTGCATAGCAACTAAAGTATTTGCTGTAGTAAAAAGCGTTGCATATTGATATTCAGGATTAGGACAAAAATCATTTTTTTCGGGCAGTAAATTAATATAATTTGCCTGATATGGGTGGAAGTTCATATCTTTTATAACAGTTTTTGACAGTCCTATTTTTGTGTGGCCAGACGGACCAAAATTTGCTGCACCTAATTCTAAATGAGCATGATATGAGGTGGTTACGCATTGATTATCAGCTAATCTCCATACATTGAACTTTAAATTAGGACATTCATGATTGTTAATATAATAATCTTGAAAATCAAAAGCGTTAAAAAACATAAAGCAAAACTACAAAAATTCGATGACGGCTAATTTACCATATCTCTGGCATAAAATGCAAGCTTTTTCAGTAGCCAAAACTACTGGCGTAATTGGCGCAAAATTCCTTACTAACTTTAAGAAATTCATCGAACATACAGTTGAAATCTTTTAAAGCTATTGAAACCTCTAGGTTTTTAAAAGATTAAATCTAGACTCTCGAACCGCGCTTCGCGCGTTTCAAGAGTGACGTCATCGCATTATTTTACAATCGATTTCATAAACAAGCTCTCATGCCAATATCCCTTACCTACCGAAGCTTTGGCAAATGCTAAGTAAATAATTACATCATTATTCGTACTAACTTTATACGCAAAAGCATTATCTACCCTATTAAAGACAGTCGTTCTTTTATTTTGATAAAGCCTTGAGTCGAAGCTACATCCTGCAAAAATAGAGTCAATACAGCAGTAAAAATTTTTATTGCAAGGCAATCTATTTTAATGTATAATTAATTAATTAACGTTTGGCAAACTTAATTACAAATAAGGATTAATTACATGAGTTCAGAAAGAAAATCTTTAACTCCACAAGAAGCAAAAAAAAATCTTTGTGATGGTTTTGCTTCACTAGGCGGGACAGAAAAAAGATATACATTTGTTAAATATTTATCAGATGAAGAAAACAATAAAAATGATGAGATTACTTTTGTTAATAACAAAACTAAAAATATATTTAGTGCTCTAGATACTCCAAGCCATGAATTTATAGCTAGCATAGCTTGGAGACTTCTACAAGATATAAAGGAATGCTCAAATTCTACAGTGACGAGGCAAGAAGTATTACAACATAAAAATGAAGATGCTGCACAAGATTGGCACAAAGATCCTGCAATGAGTGCTTTGATGGGTGATTATGATTTTAACGGAACAGATCCAAATGCGATAGGGTTTAAGGTAGGTTTGTATTTAAAAGGAGAAGCTACTAATTTTGTAAAAGCTGATTCTAAACTTTTTTATGAGTTAGAATGTTTAGATATGGGCTGTTATAACAATCTTCCTGATATTCCACAAGAAGAAACACCTGGTCGTGGAGAAGTTGCAATTTGGTTAACTGGCAAAACACCAGGAGCAATCCATAAAGTTCCAGATATCGAGAGCAGCAGGCTTCTATTCCTTTATGACGGAGATCATTTTTCCAAAGAGCACTTAATGGGCGTAAATAACTCAGAAATGGCTGCTAATAATACAAATGAGATGGAAATTTAAAAGACTTAATCTAGATTCTCGCGTTTGCACCCGTAAACGCGAGAACGTCTTAACTACAAAAAGACTTAGAATTCACTACATATGGATAGCGCGACCCAGTACAGCAAGGGCTGCTTCTTTTACCGCTTCATTTAATGTTGGATGAGCATGCACAGTTCTAGCAATATCTTCTGATGCTGCTTTATATTCCATCGCTACCACCATTTCAGCAATCATAGTTCCTGCTTCTGGAGCAATGATATGAACACCTAAAATCTCATCATTATCACTGCGCGCTAAAACTTTCACTAAACCTTCGCTAACTCCAATCGCACGAGCTCGACTATTAGCCATAAAAGGAAACTTGCCAACTTTATAGTCAATACCTGCTTTTTTCAATTCTTCTTCAGTTTTACCAACTGTTGCAACTTCAGGACTAGTATAAACCACTCCAGGAATAACATCGTAATTCACGTGACCTGCTTGACCAGCAATTATTTCTGCTGCCGCCACTCCTTCTTCCTCAGCCTTATGAGCAAGCATAGGACCTGCGATCACGTCGCCAATCGCATAAATATTATTTACTGAAGTTTGCAAATGCTTATTAACTGAAATCTTTCCTCTTTCATCAAGCTTAATTCCAGCATTTTCTAAGGCCAAATTATCAGTATATGGTCTTCTACCCACCGAAACCAGTACCACATCAGCACTCATTATTTGAGTTGTTTTATCGCTAACTGATTCTAAGTTTAAACTTACTCCCTTAGCATCAGCTTTAGCTGACAATACTTTTTGACCGAGTAAGAATTTTATACCTTGTTTTTCCAAGATTTTCTGGAATTGCTTGGCTATTTCTTGGTCCATACCAGGAAGTAAGCGATCTAAATATTCAACCACAGTTACTTCGCTACCTAAACGATGCCATACTGATCCCATTTCTAAGCCAATATAACCACCACCAATAACCACCATCTTCTTTGGCACTTCTTTTAATGTTAATGCTCCAGTAGATGAAACTATTTTTTTCTCATCAAGTTCAATACCAGGTAAACTCATGATTTCTGAGCCAGTAGCAATGATAATATTTTTAGCTGTAATTTGCTGTTCAGAACCTTCGCTTTTAATTTTTAGATTATTTGCATCAATAAAAGAAGCAAAGCCTTGCAGATAAGTTATTTTATTTTTTCTTAGCAATCCTTCAATACCTTGAGTAAGCCCTGTAACTACATCATCTTTACGCTTCATCATTGCGCTTAAATCTAATTCTACTTTAGATAATTTTATTCCATGACCTGCATATTCATGTTGTGCTTTTTCATACAACTCTGAAGAATAAAGTAAAGCTTTAGAAGGAATACAACCAACATTGAGACAAGTCCCTCCCAAAGTCCCTCTTTTTTCAATACAGGCAACTTTCATTCCCAGTTGCGCAGCTCTAATTGCCGCCACATAACCACCAGGACCTCCACCAATTACCGCAAGATCAAATTGTTCTACCATTTATATTCTCCTCAAAATTATTATTTAACTTCATCAATATCTTTATATTTGCCATTATCAAATATAACATCCCATAACTTTTCAAAATAAAATCCTTCTTCAGGATGTACATTATCTAATGTATCTAACAAACGCTGATAATATTCTCTACTATGCTGTAGTATCGTTTCTTTATCAACAGCAAATATTGCTCCCCCAACCCCTCCTATAGTAGTATCAGTAGGTAATTTTCTGCCTATAACTGTATAAAGAAAATTTTGCAAACTATCATCTGCTATTCCTTTTCTAAAAACATTGCTATGCCTGTTAAGATATAAATCGAGAGACATATGGTCCAATTTATATTTAGCTATTTCAGTTTTATCTTTTGGAGTAAGCAATTTAGTGGAACCATTAAAGTAATACCCACAAGGCGCAATAATATTTTTACAGATATTATGAGATTCTCTAAATATGCGTGTTTTATACTCTATAAGAGGAAGATACACTTCATGATCTGGTCTCCCCTGAGTAAAAAAAGTTCTATCAGCAAGATTATAATAATTAGTAACGATATGATATAAATAAGTATGAGATTCTCTTCCTAAATTAGGTATATTTATAACTTTCCAATGAGCTGAAGGAGTAAGATTGTTCAACCCTTTATTATAAATAGTAATTTTCTCATTTGGAAATTCCTTATCTACCCAATCTAAATATTCAAAATCATAATATCTAGCAATAACAACTTCAAAAGTTCTTAAACTATGCGCATAGACTATAACATAGTAAGTTGTTACTGCTAAAACCATTAATAAAGCTAACGTTATAAAATATTTTTTGTACTTCATCTAAGTAATTTCACTCATCAATTGCAGCGAAAGCAGCTAGATTTAAAATATCAGTTACTGTAGACCCCATAGGGATTACTTGCACTGATTTTTCTAGACCATGCAATATTGGTCCAATAACCATTCCACCACCAAGTGATTTAAGCAATTGGGTTGAAATATTAGCTGAATTTAGAGCTGGCATAATTAATAAGTTAGCTTCTTTAGTAAGTCTGCTAAAAGGATATAAGCGAGACATAAGCTTATGATTAACTGCAATATCAGCGGTCATTTCACCGTCATATTCAAAATTTACTTTTCTAGAATCAAGAATTGCTAATGCACCTTTAACATGTTCATTGCGTATGGCCGCTGGGTTACCAAAATTTGAAAATGATAATAATGCTGCTCTTGGAATATAACCAAGATTTTCAACTTCCTTGGCTGCTTGAATAGTGATATTCGCTAATTCTTCAGCTGTTGGCGCTTCATTTACTGAGCTATCGGCAATGAAAATAGTTTTACGGCCAAAAATCAACATTGATAGACCAAAAACTATATTGCCAGGTTTATTACTTATAACATTACGTATTTCTTGCAAGGAAATATGATAACCTCTGGTAACTCCAGCAACTAATGCATCACCATCTCCACAAGCAAGCATGCACGAAGCGAAACTATTGCGAGCACTTTTTACCATTCTTACACAATCACGATGTAATAATCCATTGCGTTGGTTTTTCTTGTATAGATAATCAATGTAATGCTCTAAACGATCATGAACAATATTGGCTGCATTACAAATTTCGATACCTTCTACTTCTTCAGAATTAGTAACTATTTTGAGCATATCGCGAACATTTTTTTCACGCCCTACTAAAATAGGTGTACCATAGCCTTGGTCACGCCATAATAAAGCGGCTCTAACAATTTGCTCTTCTTCTCCTTCTGAAAAAATAATCCGCTTAGGATTAAGCCTAACTTGTTCATAAACAAGGCTCATCCTGCTGTAAGTTGGATTAAGCCTACTTCCCAATTCAACTTTATAAGCTTCTATATCAGCTATAGGTTTGCGAGCAACTCCCGTTTCCATAGCAGCTATTGCTACAGCTGGAGGAACAGTGGTAATAAGTCGAACGTCGAATGGTACTGGAATTATATAATCAGAACCATATTTTAAAGTACGGTCAGCATAAGCGCTGGAAACTTCTTCAGGTACATGTTCGCGAGCTAGAGCTGCAATAGCTTTAGCTGCAGCAATTTTCATCTCTGTATTAATTGTTGAAGCTTGAACGTCTAAAGCGCCTCTAAAAATATAAGGGAATCCCATCACATTATTCACTTGATTACTATAATCAGAGCGACCAGTAGCAATAATCGCATCACTTCTAACTTGTCTAACTTCTTCAGGAGTTATTTCTGGATCTGGATTAGCTAAAGCAAAGATAATCGGATTCTTAGCCATTGAAGCTACCATTTCTTTTGATATAGCTCCCTTTGCCGATAAACCAATAAATACATCTGTACCTTTTATTGCTTCAGCAAGAGTACGTAAATTAGTTTCTATAGCGAATTCTTCTTTCCAACGATTCATCCCTTTAGGGCGTCCTTTATAAATAACCCCTGAAGTATCACAAAGAATGATGTTATTAGATCCAACACCGAATGTTTTTAATAATTCTGCGCAAGCAATACCAGCAGCACCAGCGCCATTAATTACAATTTTGATGGTTTTGATATCACGGTTAGTGATATGAGCGGCATTAATTATTCCAGCTAAAGTAATAATTGCTGTACCATGTTGATCATCATGAAATACTGGTATATCCATCAATTCACGCAATTTATCTTCAATAATAAAGCATTCAGGGGCTTTAATATCTTCAAGATTAATACCTCCCCAAGTATTGCCTAAATATTTCACACAATTGATAAATTCATCAGGATCTTCAGTACTCACTTCAATATCAACGGAATCAATATCGGCAAAACGCTTAAATAAAACAGCCTTTCCTTCCATAACTGGTTTAGAAGCGAGTGATCCTAGATTTCCTAGGCCTAAAACTGCAGTTCCATTAGAAATAACTGCCACATAATTACCTTTTGCAGTATATAAATATGCATCCGCTGGATTCTTATGAATGCGTAAACATGGTACCGCAACCCCTGGCGAATAAGCTAAAGCTAAATCACGTTGAGTCATTAAAGGTTTAGTAGCCTTTAAGCTAACTTTTCCAGGAGAGCCTTGACTATGAAACTCTAGCGCATCATGATCGGTAATTTGTTGGTTTTCTTCATGTTTGCTTGCTGTTTTAAAACTATCGGTCATTTAATATCTCCAGAAAAATAATTTAGACTTATTTATGATATTCGATAAATTGATTATGTCTACTTAACTTTTTTACAACTGTAGAAAATGGTGGGCTTATATTACATATCAACAAAAAGAGAGAAAATTGTAATGAACGTCTAAAACAATCAAGCTTCACAACGCATATTTATTAAGCATGCATTGTAAAGCTCTGAATACTTTTATAACTTAGGAGAATTAGATATTTTCTTTATACGTACCTGATTATTTTTTTCTAACAGTTCGTACATAGTTACATAAGAATTTAAAAATCCATCAATAGCTGTTTTAGGAATACCTTGAGGTACATTTTGAACTCCCCATTCATAATCATCAAAAAACATCAACCCTCCAATCTTCAACAATTCCCAAGCGAGAACAGCATCCATTAAAACATCCTTAGCAATGTGAGAAGCATCTATATAAATAAAGTCATATTTTTCTCGCTTACCAACTCTAACTTCTTGAACAAATTTCATTAACATGTCTGAAGACATACCTCTATACACATTAACTTTATGTTTATTTATATAAGGCTTTAGATTATTGATAAATCGATTATATAAATTTCCTAAATCAAAATTTTTTGCTGAATTTTTATGTTCCGTAGATCCTTTCCAAGTATCTACCGCATCAACATAACTACCTTTACCATTACAATAATTTTCTACTAGATATAAAGTAGCTCTACCTTCATAAGCACCTATTTCTAAGCATCTTTTATTCTCTAATCCATTAAATAAGCTCTTATAAGCATCCCAATGAGGAATATGCCCACTGAACCAATCACTAGTATATTTTTTTTCTGTTGCATCAGTGACTTGGTCAACTGCATTAACATTAAAACACAGTAAGAGTAAAGTTACTATCACTGTTATATTAGCTATTTTTTTAAACATTTATTTTTTACCGTTTTTAATTAATAGATTCTGTTTATTGTACTTAATAAATTGATTATGTCCATCTAACTCTGTTCCATGGATATAAAAAACACCTTCTTTTTGATTAGGGTTATTTATTTTATAGCTCAAAATATTGGCAATTATTTGGCTCAATTCATAATGAAAAACTGGCTGTTTAAGTTGTTTAATTATGTTAGTATCTCCATTCTGGACATAGGCTAAAAAAGGCACTTCTGCTACTTCTTCTTTTAATTCAGCATGACCAAAAGCCACTTTGTTAGAGTCTAATACTTCTCCATGATCAGAGGTGAAAAATATATAAGTAGAGCCGGTAAATCTTTGCTTATAAAATTGAATCATCTGATAAATTAAAAAATCATTATAGCGCATTGCATTGTCGTAAGTATCTATTCTAAATTGCTGATAATTGTCCTTATCTGGAGTAAAATAATTGAATTTTGGATTATAAGCGTAATTTTCTTCGTAAGGAGCATGAGCATTACGCTGATTAATGACGATAAAATTCTGCTTAGCATAATCTAGGTCAGGTATTATTTTTAATAGAGCCTCATCTTGATATTGATTAAACAAAAGCGGAGCTTTCTGACGAAATAATTTATAATCAATAAATTCAGCACCAATATTGGTAAGTAATGAGCCTGACTGCGCTGAGATATAAAAAGTTTTTAAATAATGATCTTTAGCCAGTTTAAATAAATTTGCAGGTTTTTCTTCCAGAGCTTTTAAGTTATTTGGCTCATAAATACTATTTAACAATAAAGGTAGCGATACTGGGGTTGAAACACCTCCAGATAAGCCTTTTAAATAAATAAAATTTGGATCATTCTTTAAAGTAGAAAGCAGTGGATTGGTATCTCGTTTATAACCGAATAATGACATATGGTGATAATTAACACTCTCACCAATAATTAAAATTATATTGATGTAAGTGTTACTTTTCTCCAAAACCGATTGAATTTGGTAATCTTTATAATGCATCTCTATTACAGGGGAAGGATTTATTAAGTTATACAAGCCATTGGTTAAGGCATAAAGACTATTACGTAAGGAGTGATCGGTAGGATCAGGATAATAATTAGCACCATGGTAAGCATTATGGATTCGATAAGGTATAATACTTAGCAATAACAATACTGGAATTATGGCTAATTTAAATTTAAACCGTTTATTTTCAAGTTTATTATAAGCAAACCATAGAATCCCATATGGTATTAATACTATTAACGGAACTAGATATAAGAAAGTTACCGCTTCTTTTGCCACCAACCATACTTCATCGAACTCTTCAAATAACAAACGAAATTTAGCTGAGGTGATTAAAACTCCATAATAGAATAAATTACAAAACTGAATTAATTCTATAAAAATAAAAAATGCTAGCAACGAGAGAACAAATAGACGTGGAGCTATACTTAAAAAAACTGCAAAAAAACTTATTCCTAGCAGGAATTTACCGCTTAAAACAGCTTGATCATTATCATTAAATAACTGCGCTATAAAATCCGGCGCAATCAAAGCTATGATAGTTAATAAGCTTAAGCAGACATTGTTTCTAATTCTTGACATAATTGCTGCATATCTTGTGGTAAATCAATTTCAAATTCCATTAGTTCATCAGTAATAGGGTGAATAAACTCTAATTTATAGGCATGTAAAGCTTGACGCTCGAAAGGACAAATCAAAGCTTTTAATTCTGGAGACATTCTAGTTAAATATTTATTTTGCCCTTCGTTATAGAGCTGATCTCCAACCACTGGAAAACCTTTGTAATGCAAATGAACTCTAATTTGATGAGTGCGTCCTGTATCTAATTTACATTCAAGTAAACTAAATTTACCTTTTAGGAAGGTCTGTTTTACAAGATAATGAGTAATCGCTTCTTTACCA
>CANDYO010000075.1 GCA_947424995.1 Rickettsiales bacterium
AATTTTTCTTGCCGCAAGCAATTAGAGGTTTTTCATTGATGCTTTGCTTCTTACCGATTACCAGCCTTACTTTTGCAACGCTAAATAAAGCTCAAGTGCAGACAGCTAGTGGTCTATATAATTTAATGAGAAATCTTGGCGGTGCAATTGGCCTTGCGATTAGCAATACTTGGTTGCAAAATTGGACTAAAAATAATTATGTTCATTTTAGAGATAATATCAATGAAACCAATAATATGGTTGTCGATCAGCTTAATTTATTAGAGCAGAATTTTATTGATTTTAATTATGCAGATGCAACTTCTGCTGCGATAAAATATATGTATCAACTTGCTCAACGAGAGGCATATATCATTACTTTTAATCAAGTGTTTGTTTATATCTCATTGCTGTTTTTTGCTTCCTTATTGCTGATGCCAATACTAAAGAAGGTTGATGTGAATCAGGCCCCTCCAGGGGGACATTAAATAATAATTTGACTTTATTTGCTAGATGAACTACAGTGCGATAATATTACTATTTATAAATTTAATTACTTACGAGAAATATGTTATTTATTAATGTTAAAATTTCAGCATTGAATATAAAACATACTGCTTCTTCAAAACGAAAGCGGTGCTAGCCGCTCATCCAATTTTAAGGGCCTAAATGCGCCTTTAGCTAGAATAAATACTTAAGTTATTTATCCTGGCCATTAGTTACTTATCAGTTACAATAAAATTATATATATAAATTCATAGGAAAAAGCTTATGTCTATTGATGTTGCTATTTTAGGCGCTACCGGTGTGGTAGGGCAAAAAGCGATTGCGCTTTTACAAAATCACCCAATTTTTAGAGTTAAAGAGTTAGTTGCTTCAGAGCGGCGCGTTGGTATGTGTTATCGTGATGGATGTGATTGGCGTGAATCAGGTATAACTTTGCCTGAAGAAATTGGTTCAATAAAATTAAAATCAGCTGATGATTTGGGATCTAAATTCATTATTTCCTGTCTGCCTACGGACATTGCTCAGGTAGACGAACCTAAATTGGCTAGTCAAGGAAGAATAGTATTTTCCAACGCTTCTGCATTTAGAATGAATGAGAACGTTCCACTGTTGGTGCCAGAGATTAATGAGTCTCATTTAAAACTGTTACCTAGGCAAAATACTATCGGTAAAATTATTACCAATCCAAATTGCGTTGCGGTAGGAGTAGTGCTTGCACTAGCGCCATTAATGGAGATAGGTGAGATTGAGCATGTTAGCGTGGTTAGTCTTCAATCTGCAAGTGGAGCTGGTTACCCAGGTGTTCCATCACTTGATCTTTTAGGTAATACTATTCCTCATATTGAAGGGGAAGCAGAAAAAATAGCCGAAGAAACCAAAAAAATTCTGGGAGCAGTCGATAGGCCAGCAGCATTTGCAGTGACTGCTAATGTGCATAGAGTTCCAGTGGCTTTTGGTCACACGGTTACTCTGCATATAACTTTTGCTAATAATGTAAATAGAGAAAAAGCCATAGCGTGTTACAATGAGTGGAATAAAAAACATAATCAATTATTTATGCTTCACGAGCAAGCTGGACGTCCGCAAAGCATAAGAGACTTAACTTCTAACGATATGCGTGTTCATATAGGTCACTTAAAACTAGGTGCCAAAGCAAATATGCTAACTTTAGTAGCGCTTAGCCATAATTTAGTAAGAGGAGCAGCAGGAGCGGTTATTGCTAATATGGAAAGCTACTTACGATTTCCAAATGGAGGGGTGTAATGAGCAATATTGTCGTTAAATTTGGTGGAACCAGTGTTAAAACAGCTGCGGCCATAAGGCAAGTGGCTGAAATTTTGTTAAGCAATAATGATATTAATACGGTGGTAGTAAGTGCTGTTGGAGGTGTTACCAATAAACTAATAGAGTTTTGTAATGAAATTACAAGTGGACGCTGGCAGTCAGTAGAACAAATCAAAACAACTCATTTGCAGTTGGCTGAAGAATTAGGCCTATCAATAAATGAATTAATTGAAGCAAAAATAGTAAGACTATATGAGTATATAGAAGTTGGAATATTTAATGCAGAGCAGATAGATCATATTATATCTTTGGGAGAAGATCTTTCTTCAATAATTGTCCATGCATTTTTGCAAAAACAGGGGATGAAGATAGAACTTATTGATGCGCGTCAATTTATGATTACCGATGATCATTTTGGTAAAGCTACGCCTAATTTAAGTGAAATAAAACAGTGTTTATCGTCTATAGAAAAAGGAAATAAATTTATTACTCAAGGCTTTGTTAGCTCCACTAAAGATAATCGGACTACAACTTTGGGTCGTGGTGGTAGTGACTATAGCGCTGCGTTAATTGCAGAAGGATTAGAGGCAACAGAGCTTTATATTTATACTGATGTTTCAGGTGTCTATACCATGGATCCAAATATAGTAAAGCAAGCTTATCCAATTGCAGCTTTAAGCTTTCAAGAAATGGCAGAAATGGCCAATTTTGGCGCTAAGATTCTTCATCCAGCGACTTTAGAGCCATGCGTTAGAGCCCTTATCCCTATCCGTATTCTTTCAACATTTGAGAGCGAAAAAGATGGAACTTATGTCGATATTATCGAAGAGAAAGTGAATAAGCCTTTAGTTAGAGCTATCACTATGCGTAAGTCACAAGTTTTAGTGACCCTAAAAAGCTTAAAGATGTTGGATGCTTGTGGATTTTTAGCTAATGTTTTTGCTATATTGGCTAGATATAAAATAAGTGTTGATCTGATTACCACCAGTGAAGTAAGAATTGCTTTAACTATCGATGGAACTAATTTTGGATCACATGGTTTAAATCCGTTTAGTAACAAAGATTTGATACTAGAATTAGCACCATTTGCTGAAGCAATTATTGAAGAAGACCTTACGTTAATTGCGGTGATAGGAGCTGGTTTAACTATCCCTGGAATGGTACAGGGTATTTTAGGCAAATTAGACTCTCAATTAGTAAGGTTAATTTGTTATGGGGCGAGTAGCTCAAGTATTGGTATTTTAGTGCGTAAAAATGATGCAGTTTCAATCGCCCAGATGTTACATTTAAAATTATTAGAGCAAGGAGAATAAAATGTTTGATGATTTACCAGGATCAATTTGGCTTGATAGTAAAATAGTCCCTTGGAAAGAAGCTAAGCTTCATGTTATGACCCATGCCTTGCATTATGCAAGTAGTGTTTATGAAGGTTTGCGTTCGTATAAAGGTAAGGTCTTAAAAGTTGAAATGCATTATGAGCGGTTTCATCAATCAGCCAATTATTTAGATTTTGAGATACCTTATAGTGTAGAAAAGTTAACCAAGGCGACTCAAGATTTAGTGATAAATGGCGGTTATATCAATGGCTATATTAGAGCTATTGCCTGGTGTGGAAGTAAAAAAATGACCGTTTCTAATTTGGGCGCGGATGTGCATGTTGCAATTGCAGTGTGGGAGAGACAGCTTACTTATCCAGAAAGTTATTATACTGAAGGAATAAAGATGAATATCGCCAAGTGGCGCAGGCCTGATCCAACTACTGCTCCAGTACATAGCAAAGCATCTGGTCTTTATATGACTTCTTCAATGAGCAAAGTTGAGTCAGAAAGATTAGGATTTAATGATGCATTGATGCTGGATTATCGAGGTAATATTGCTGAAGCAACTAGTTCTAACTTCTTTATGGTGATTGATGGTAAATTATACACTCCATTTCCCGATTGTTTTTTAAATGGGATAACTAGACGAACTTGTTTAGCGGTAGCAAAAGATTTAGGAATAGAGACCCATGAAACAGCGCTTACCTTAGAAGATTTGAGTCGTGCTCAAGAAGTATTCTTGACTGGCACTGCCATAGAAATATTACCGGTAGGTAGTATTGAGGGTGATGGTTCAATTTGGAAATTTAAACCAGGCGAAGTAACTACCAAAATAAGAGCTGAGTTTCAAAAAATGATAAATAATTTATAGGACTAAAAATGAATAATTTTATAGAAGCTCTTGAAAAAGGGACAATTAGGGTGGCCAATAAAGAACAGCAAGATTGGTTAGTGAATAGCAGTGTTAAACAGCAAATTCTTGATATTTTTCGCAATAGTACAGAAGTAGAAATGGATAATGGCTTTATCGATAAAGAGCCTTTTTTACCACGTAAGTTTAATTTAGCAGATAAGATTCGGATGGTGCCAGGTGGAACTTCGGTTAGAGCTGGTGCTTATATTGGCAAGAATGTAGTGATTATGCCACCTTCTTATGTAAATATAGGTGCTTATGTTGATGATAATACTATGATTGATAGCCATGTATTGGTTGGTTCATGTGCGCAAATAGGTAAAAATGTTCATCTATCAACGGCAGTACAAATTGGCGGAGTATTGGAGCCAATTGGTAATAGACCAGTTATCGTTGAGGATGATTGTTTTATCGGCGCTGGAGTAATTTTAACTGAAGGAATATTAGTCCGCAGCGGGGCGGTTATAGCTCCAGGCGTTTCTTTATCTGCAGCAGTGCCAATCTATGATCTAGTTAATGAGAAGATTTACAAGGGAGAAATTCCTAAAAATGCAGTGGTTGTTCCTGGTACAAGGCCAGTATCTACCAATGCTTGGGGTAAGATGCAAGGACTTAGTTTAAATTGTGCGATCATAGTTAAATATCGTGATGATAAAACTGCTGGATCAATTATTTTAGAAAAATTATTAAGGTAAATGATATGAGTATTTTTAATGAGAAGGTTACTGTTGAAATTCAAAAATTAGCAAATTTAGGTTCGTATTTCATCTATGATCTTGATAATCTAAAACTACATGCCACCAAGCTAATGAGTGGTGAAGCTAAATTATTTTTTGCTTGTAAAGCTAATCCTTTAAGTAGCGTGCTTAGTACTCTGAATGAAACAGGGTTTCGTTTTGATGTAGCAAGTAATGGTGAATTAAATCAGGTTTTAAATATTGGCGTTACTGGCGCAAATATTATCATGACTGGACCTGCTAAATCTGCTGAGCTGTTTCAGTTGGCTTTAGAAAACAAGGTAGGAACTTTTGTAATTGAAAGCTTAAATCAATTAGAGACTTTAGAAAAACTTGCGCCTAAATATGATTATAAGCCTAATATTTTGCTGAGATTGCAATTAGAATGGGATTCTAAAGAGGAGAGTGTCTTAGGTGGCAATAAAATTACTCCTTTCGGGATGGATCTAGCAACAGCTAGAGAAGCTTTAAGCCGAATGACTTTGCCATTTTTAGGTTTCCATGTTTTTCAATGGGGAAATATTCTTTCAGCCGAAAAATTAGGTTCTATTTGGCAGAGAACTATAGAGATATGCAAAACTTTGAGACAAGATTTTAAAGTATTGGATGTTGGTGGAGGTTTGGGTATTCCGTATAATGGAGCAACCAATCTTGAGCTCGCTTGGGAAGAAGTTGATCAGTTAATAAAATCATTCAAGCAGCAACATAATTTAGCAGAATTTTGGTTTGAACTAGGGCGCTATCTAACCGGTCCTTATGGCTACTATGTTAGTAAAGTTATTGATCGTAAAAATACTTACGGTAGAGAGACTCTAGTGCTAGCAGGTGGGATTAATCATATCGCAAGACCAGCTTTAGTTAATGAAGCATTTCCAGCTGAATTACTGCGAAAGTCACAGGTAAATTGCTCAAATTTCTTTATCCATGGGCCATTATGTACTTCGTTAGATTTTCTTGGTGAATATCAATTGCCTAACGATATTCAAGTTGGAGATGTTATTATTTTTAAGCAAGCAGGGGCTTATGGTTTTAGTGAAAGCATGCCATTTTTCTTGTGTCATGATTTAGCAGGAGAGGCGGTTGTAAGGGAAGGTAATTTGTCAGTAGTGAGAGAGTCTCAACCTGCAGCTGTTTGGCTTAAGTAGGAGATTATTTTGCAATATAAGGCTCTTAGCAAAAACACGCTAGGAAAGTCATCTTTGAGTTGAGCGTAAGCGAAGCTCGAAGATCCAGTTGAATTCTTTTAACTTTATCCAGGGACTTTAAGCTTTTAAGAGATTTGAACTGGATCCTCGCGCCTAAAGGCGCAAGGATGACGACCATCCCTGGCCTTAAGGTAAAAAAACTTCTGACAGTTAGTTAAATATATCAAATATAGTTAATATATTAATTAGTTATTGACTATTTTCTATTAAAGTGATATAAGTTAGACAATATTAATGATTAACTTTGGAGAAAATAATGTTGAGAGATATGAAAAATAACGCTTGTGACCCAGCTACTAGAATTTTGCCTTTTGAATATTATGATTGTCATAATATTGAAAATACATCAATGAAAGATATTGTAATCTCAGGTGGTATGGGAGCAGCTTATTTAGTTTCAAATTTAATAATAGTATCTGGCTTAGATTATGCTGCTAGATATGCGTATAATAGTGATTGGCAGGGTGCGGCTGTAGCTTTATCTGGAGCTGGAGCTGCAGTTTTTTTTGATTATTGTATCTTTAATACTATAGAAAAAATGACAGATTCTGTTCATTTTTTAGAGGATTATGTAATCTCCGGTGCAATAGATAAATTTTGTGATACTACTGGAATATGCAGTGAACTCTATGAAGATATGAATAAAATAGCAGAGCCTGTTTATTGCTTAGAGGGTTATATAAGAGCTGGTGTAGATAAATTTTGTGACATTACTGGGCTTTGCAGTCAGCCTGAGGTTGCTTCTTAAAAACTCCGTTACGTTAGGCGCACGAGATCGTTACCCTTGGCCCTTTTGGGCCGATGGTCCAGTTTAAATCTGTTAAAAGCCTTAAAGTACTTGGATAAAGTTAAAAGAATTCAACTGGACCTTCGGGCATCGTTATCGCTTGTCCAAGGGTAACGTCATTGCATTATTTTTATAATCTATTTTTTAAACAATAGCTTCCTAAAAACTCTGGTCCATTATTTCTAATTCTGGTTTGAAGTCTAAATGTAATTCTTCTTTTAATTTAGGATCTTCGCAGTCTATTGGTTTTACATCAAGCAATGGCGCAATGCGGCTAATAATTCTGCCACCTAAGGGAGCTGCGGTCCAGCCACCACCAGTAAATGGCGTTTGAGCATTAGGTATTGGGTTATCAAGTACCATTAGAATTACATAACGAGGATTATTTATTGGAAAAGCGCCAAAGAAAGAAGAAAATTTCTCAGTTTTGCTATAGCCGCCAATTTTTGATTTTTCTGCAGAGCCAGATTTTCCACCAACTAAATAGCCTTTGGAATTAGCTTTTTTGCAACTACCATACTCAACAGTTAAGCGCATCAATTTACGCATGATCTTAGAAGTGTCTTCGCTAATAACCCTAGTAATAGGTCCTTCATCTTGTTTATTTTTAATGAATAAAGTTGGCTCGAAAGTATAGCCACCATTAACTAAAGATACAGCGGCGCGAATAAAATGAAGTGGCGTGATAGCAATCCCATGACCAAAAGAGATGGTCATAGTGCTAATATCGCTCCAGTTTTTTTCAGTTGGATACATTGGTTGCCCTTTTTCAGGCAATTCAATTTTTAGGTTATCAAATAATCCCCATCTTTTTAAGAATTTTCTTTGAGTAGCTCCACCAACTTCAAGGCTAATCATGGCAGTGCCGATATTGGAAGAATACATAAATACTTCAGGGACTGAAAGATAACTATATTTAGGGCGATAATCATGGATGGTAAATCTTGAGGCTTTTATAGGTGCTTTTACATAATACACATCACGCAGAGATACAGAATTGGTTTCAACTGCCATTGCAATAGTAAGGCCTTTCATAATTGAGCCAACTTCATATACTCCAAGCGAAAATTGATTAAATAAACTTTCAGGAGTAGCATTGTTAGCATAGTGAGGATCAAAATCTGGCATGCTTACCATTGAAATTATTTCGCCATTATTGGCGTCCATAACGATGCCAACTCCGCCTTTGCATTTAAACTCTTTAATCGATTTGATTAACTCATCGTGGACTATGCTTTGCACTCTTGCATCTACTGAAAGCTGTAATTTGTTATTTCTTGGATCCTTAAGTACTTGATCGAACTGTTTTTCAATACCTGCAATGCCATTACCATCAGTATCCACGTAGCCTAAAAGATGTGAAAACAAAGATCCTTGAGTATAAATTCTTTTGGTCCCTTTTTCGAATTCTAAACCTGGAATACCTAGGCTATTAACTAAATGCTGTTGTTTCGGAGTAATATTACGTTTTATCCAAACAAAAGATTTTGGTCCTTGTAATTGCTTAGTTAATTCGGCTTTTTTGAGTTCAGGAAATATTTCACATAATTTATTAGCTGTATATACAGGATCAAATAATAATTTTGGTGAAGCATAAAGTGAAACTATTGCTAAATCTACGGCTAATAATACGCCGTTACGATCAACTATTTCATTGCGTCCAGTAACTGGTTGGTAAAAATTATGCTGAAGTGATGCGTTATTGCTGACACTTACATTAACTAATTTTATAGCTACTAAAGAAAAGACCACGGCAAAGACAATTATTATTATGTATAGCCTTTGATATAAAATACTTAAACTACCTCTAAGAAGTTTGTTGGTAGAATTATTTCTATTTAACGGATTGAGATTATCTTGAGTGAATAATGCTAATAGTTTTAAGCATAAAGCTTTCATTTTTTCCGCCCCGATCCAATAACCGGGCGTGCTTTATAGTGCCACTTAACTTTATTTGTAGGTTTATTAGGAAGAGATTGATAAGACACGTTAACAATTGGGCTTAAATTTTGCTCTTTAATTTGAGGCTGTGCTAGAGGTAATGCTATAATCATTGATCCTGCTTGAGCAAGCATAAGTTGATCATGCTTAATTTCAGTTAGATCAAGGAATTTTTCTGAGAGTCTTTGTAAGCGCTCAGGCTGATTTAAATATGCCCATTCAGCTTTTAAAACATGGATAGTTTCTTTTTCATGAGTTAGTTGCTGTTTCAGTTCGTTCATTTCACGATCCAAATTTTGCACTTTGAACTTCACTTGGAATAAGCCAAAAATACAGCTAGCTAACAATATTAAAGCAAGGAAATATCTAAACTTGATCATATATTTCCTCTAGTTGCATCGAGTAATATATTAAGATCTTTTTTGATAATGGTTCTAAGTTTTGCTGATCTTGATCTTGGATTGCTTCTTATTTCACTTAAAGTTGGTTTGCAGGCTTTCACGCGTAAATTAGAATTTAGTTGAACGAAATCTTTAATGATCCGATCTTCCAATCCTTGAAATGATACGATAACTAATTTTCCATCTAACTTAAGCAAGTTATAAGCGGCTACCAGCGTTTTTTTTAATACTTTTAATTCATCGTTGACATAGATTCTAATTGCTTGAAAAGTTTTGGTTGCTGGATCAATTTTACCTTTTCTTTTAACAGAGCTCTGAATAATTTTCGCAAGTTCTAAGGTAGTGTTAATTGGAGTTAGTTTTCGGTTTTGAA
>CANDYO010000076.1 GCA_947424995.1 Rickettsiales bacterium
TTTTAAAAACCGTATTACAACATACGTTTATTCATTAAATACCCTAGAAATAATATTAGAGTTCCATAATTTATTGAACATAATTATCTCTTACAAATCATTATAAAATATTATCTATAGCATTCAGAGCAAGCAGATCAGCTCCCAAATAACTATTTTCAAAACTATTTATTTCCTCTCCTGCTGCTGCTACAACTCCAGCTACTATTAACAGTGTTCCACCACTTATCATACCAAGAGTTACCCATCCTAATGCTTGTAATGTTGCTACTCCAAATACACCGAAAACCGCAGCATCAGTACTTGCTACTGTTACCGCGCCTACCATTATTGTTTCCGTTGCGCTTCCAGCAGCTACACCTGATGCAGTTGCTACTATTGAACCTATTGTCGCCATAATAAATCTCCAAAAACTTAAATTTCTACTAAAGAAAGAGTGATTTAAGTTACTCTTCCTTGTTTTAAAACTATTTATAGAATGCTATCTATAGCACTCACACTAAGCAAATTATCTCCTACATAGTTATTATTTAGTGAGGGGTTCTCATAAAATTCTTCTGCTCCAACGCCAACAGCGACGCCTATGCAAAACCAGGGATTAATAATGCATATAGCAGGAATAATGTAAGAGCTTGTGCTTACTATTGTAGTGCCTGATGCAGCAACGATAGCAGTTGCTGTGCTTGCTGAAGTAGCTGCAACAACAGTCGTAGCGGTACCGATTTCAGCAGCTGTTACTGCACTTACGGCAATTATGGGACCTAAAGTTCCAGCAGTTAATATCGTCATAATAAACCTCCATTGGTTTGAATAAATAAATAATTATTTTTTTACTTAATTATCTTGTAAAATATTGTCTGTAGCATTAATGCCAAGTAAATCTGCTGTCTCCGCATTATGCAGTCCATTCTCTAAATGACCATCTTCAAAGCCATCTATTTCTTCTGCAGCTCCACCAGTAATGATTGTCAATCCTATGAGAGCGGTACCGCCAAGTCCAACGCCAACGCCAGTAAGAATTTTCCAAATTACAGCTTTTTTTACGGCATGAGCAGCTAAACCAGCAGCTATCCCTCCACCACTAATGCCACCACCAACTGTAGCAAGACCAAGTCCTGCTGCCCCACTAACAGCTGATACACTTCCGAATGCTCCCGCGGCTAACATAATAACCTCCATTAAATTTATTTATAAAATGCCATCTACAGCATGATTGCCAAGTAGACTCATATCTTCATTGTTTTGTGAGTTAGATTGATCAGAAATTTCTTCTGCTAAAGTTCCTACTCCAATAAGTGTCCAGAAAAGTGGGCCACCTACAATAGTACCAGCAGTAGTTACGATAACAGTACCTACAGTACCCCCAGCTCCAGTTGTAGCAACCGCAACAGAACTTACTGTAACTGCAGTAGCAGCAGCAGTTGTTGCAGAGGCGGTTGTTGCAGCTACTGCTATTGTTTCTGCAGCGATAGCGCCTCCTGCAAGCCCTTCAGCAAGAAGCATATTTCCTCCGGCGGCAACAAGTCCTGCTGTACCACCTGTAATTATGATAGCCATAATAATCTCCATAAAATTAAGTTTTGTTTTATCTGTAACCTCAAAATCTTTGTGATCTTGAAGATGTCTTAAAAAAAGAAGATCTTTATTAATCAACTTCAATGGTGACTATAGGCTATTCTAGATGCTTAAAAAATAAGTAACTCTTCCCTAGTTTTTAGTTAATTAGTATTTACAATTTATTAACCATTGTTTATAGTGGCTGAATTAGCTTCAAGAAAAATATTAATTAAGGTGATATTTAAGGTAAGAAATATTTAGAGAATTTGTATAAATAAATATAATCTGGTAAGTTGCATATGCATAATACCCAACAAGAATATATAGATAAATTAAGGGCGTTTCATGATAGCTTTATAGCTCATAGTTTGGCTGAAATACGTAGACTAGAAAGTTTATCTCCTCAAAAAATCATCACTTCAATAGAGCAAATTTTAGAACCATTAAGAGCAATCCCTATATTAGGGATAATACCCGCTACTATCATTTCGATTATCCAGTTTCGTCGCAATATTTTAGAACCTTACGATCAAAAAACTATCAAACGAGTATTTAACTTAAGTGATCCTGATATCATCTTAATATTATCAGATGCGATTATCAATCTGATGAGTAAATTTGAGGCAGCTATAATTTCTCAAAGCTATCCTGAGTTAAGAGCGCTTGCGGAATTAACTCAACAACAATTATTTAAATTTATAAAAACAGGAAGCTTAAAGGCTCAAACCAAAATCAGTGTAGCAGTAATTATTGAAATTCTTTCGAAGTTAGATTTAGGGCTTAAGACTAGTAAAGTACAAAAGCATCAAGGTACTTATGAAGAATTGAATGGCTCTGATATTGGATCAAAATATTTTTCTAAACGAGAACTTATTCTTTTCCCATCAATAATAAGAGACATAGATATTTTTATTGGTAGAGAAAAAGAATTAGCGGAATTAGATAGTTTAATCGAATTGCAACAAATTATCTTTATTTCTGCTCCTTCTGGAACGGGCAAATCAACTTTAGCACAAAAATATGGCTTGATATTTAAAAAGCGTAATAAGATATCAATTTGGATTGAGGAAGGAAAAGTAGAAAGCGTATTTTTAGAGCTTGCTCATCACTTAAAAATTGAAACCAACTTTAATCCTAGTGGATTAAAGAGAGCTGTTTATGAAAAGATAAAAACCATAAAACGAGAAATTTTATTGATATTTGATAATGTAGATAGCGAAGAGTATCGCAATAAACTTAATAGAGAATATTTAGAAGAACTGAATCAATATATTAGAATCATAGTAACCACTAAAAATAGTGAATATCATAATAGTTATCCTAATTCTGCCACGATTAACTTAGATGCTTTTAATGCCGAAGAAGCAAGACAATATCTTCAAGAAAATGGAGTAATAGGAACGAGTGAAGATGTCACCAAATTAATCTCTACGGTAAGTACTGCTTCTACCGAAGATCCCAAAATACTTTATACATTGCCACAAAAATTATCTTTTGTAGTAGGAGCTTTTAAAGCAATAACTCTTACTATACCTAAATATATTAAAACCTATCAAGCTAAAAAACTTAGTAGAATAGCTTATCCAGAATTTGAAATAGTTATTGGAGAGTTGTTTGAAAAAGTCACTGATGAACAAAAAATACAGCTAGAGGCATGGAAAATATTACAATATTCCATCTTGCTTGATCCTGATTTTATACCAATAGAGGTATTTGAGAAGATAGGAATAGATGAGGAGCGAATAGATGAAGCAATAAAAAAATTACAATCATTGGGTTTAGTACAGACATTAATAATGTATGGCTCTATAAGAGGTATTAAATTACATCGAATTACACAAGATGCAGTGTTAGAATATCAAGCTATCCATAGAGAATTAAGTATAGAGAAAAATATTCTGCTAAAACAGCTTATTTTACGTATAAGTGATATTTTTCCTAAAGTTACAGAACAACCAGGAGCTAATAGAAAGCAAGCAGATATATTAATAAAGTCTGTAATGAACTTGATTAAGATTGAAGCATTGATCTTATATCAACTTTTTGAAAACCATGAAATCTCAAAAATTGTACAACTGCTTCATAAGGTAGGAGAGTATTACATGCTTACTCAAATGCATGATAATGCATTGGAGTTACATAAGAAAGCAGAAGAGTTATTAAGATTAAATCCTCATAGTTCTGGGCTTGAGATAGCTACAGCAATTGCATATCAAGGACGTACTTATGCTAGTATGCGTAATTGGGATAGCTACAAAATTAAGAATGAAGATGCCTTGAGTAAAGCAATTGAGAAACATAAAGCAGCCTTAGAAATAAGAGAAAGATTATGTGGCGACCGCAGTGAGATTGTAGCGCATTCATTAGGCAATATTGGTTATAATTATTTCTTCTGGGGTAAGTATGACGAAGCGATGGAATATATTGATAGAAGCGTTTCGATATATAAGAAATTATACCTATTAGATCAATCTGGTTCATTTGAGCATTTTAAAAAATTGGTACACATGCATAAAATCCAGCATGCAGATCAAATAGAGCCAAATGAATTTCATGCTCATTGTGCAGCAATAATAAATACTTTGGGTGCTGCATATTATCGTCTTTCAGAAAAAAAAGGTAATGAAAACAAAGCGCAGGAATATGCTAATAAATCTTTGGAATATCGTAAATTGTCACTTGCAATGAGAGAGGTTATTTACAGTAAAGATCACGTTTATACTGCATTAAATCTATATGCTGTTGGAGAAAGTTATAGTCTTTTAAAAAATTATGAAGAAAGTATAAAATATATGAAGCTCTCTCTGAAAATGAGAGAAAGATTATTTCCAGATGGAAGCGAAACTCTTGCAGGCTCTTTACATGCACTGGGAAGAGAGTATTTAAAATATGCTCCTAGCTTCGATTAAACAAAAAAGCTCGAACTACTTGAAGAAGCTTTGAAATATCAAACAGAAGCACATGATATGGCTATGAAATTACTTCCTAGGGGTAATCATCCAAATATGTTAGCCATATATTTTGATATTGGTTGTATCCACGGTCAGTATGCACAAGAAATTCGCAAACGAATACTACCCTTATTAGATTATTCTTTTCCAAGCTGGTCAAATATCAGAAATTTATACGATCAATGGCAGACCCATATTAAACAAAGACAACAATTTTTTAAGGATATAGTAGAGCAAAAATTAGAAAATTTTAGAGAAAATTTAGAATCAAAACCGAAGATTGAACAATCTAAAGAGAAATTAAGATCTATGGATCAAGATGCCTATCATCTACAAAATACAATTAAAGAGAAATTAATTTTATCAAGTGCTGATTGGTATACTGCAAAAGAAGAGATCACTTCTATAAAATTCTTATTGAATAGTAATATAAATAAAGAATTACCAGGAACAAATAAATTTGCTCAGGCAAATTATTTTACGATAGATAATAAATTATTATTGGCATCTTTTGCCATGAAAGAGACAATTGAAGCTGCTCCTATATTAATATATTTTTCAGAAAAAATACTGCATTTACCCTTACCAAAATTACCAGATTTTTTAAATAACAATATTGCATTTATAACTATGCATTACTTAGCTTGTAACCTTGGAATGTTATCAATAGGTAAGTTAAGCATACTCACTCCATTAGCTCTTACCGCAACATATGCAAGTAAGATAATTACTTACAGCTATTTAGCTGAACTAAAACAAGATAATTTTAAAAATAGCGATAATAAGCTAATCAATAATCCTATAGATTTTATTAATAAATGTGGTTTTGATATTGCTGCGCAAACAGTGTTAGGAGTGGTGGGTAGTGTTATCGCCGGTACACCATTTATTTACGACGTTGCTATCAGCGCAACAATTAGTGGAATGCAATGCTACGATCTACACAACCAGGAAAAGAAAAATACAACTAGCTCCACAGCAATAACGATAGCTGATTTAATTCCATATATTGTTGATGGAGCAGTTCTTTATGCATCTACAAGAAGTATGCATTTCGATCTTACTATTCCGATAGGAAAAATGGCTGCTATAAAGCAAGTATATACTGTAATGAGTTTTGTAGTAATTGCAGATTATACGACTAAACTGATTATGCCTAATTTTCAAGATACCCACCTTGATTATGTTACTAAAGCTGTTGGTCATATATATGAATACTTTATTGGTGGAGTTGAGGCTCCGGAATTCTAATTAGAGGTTGTTATGACACTTACATATAAGCAAAAACTCAAAATATTTCATGACAAATTTATTGAGTTTAGTTCTGAAGAAATATCTAGATACGAAAAAACTGGAACTGGAATTTTTGATATAAAGAGTGATTTTAAACCCATTATCCCATCTTTTGT
Organism: Rickettsiales bacterium; assembly: GCA_947424995.1. Classification (GTDB taxonomy): domain Bacteria; phylum Pseudomonadota; class Alphaproteobacteria; order Rickettsiales; family CANDYO01; genus CANDYO01. The sequence continues at coordinate 5,918 of CANDYO010000076.1, forward strand.
TAAACATATTCCTATAATTGGAATTCCAGCAGTATCAGTAGAGGTTTCAAGTCATTGGCATGAACCCAGTTTAATTGAAAGGGTTAATAGAGCTTTTAACTCCATTAATTATAACAATCAAATTAAAAAATTGCTATCAAATGCGATTAGAGAAGTTGCTATTGATTTTGAAGATAAGCTCGATGCAATAAAAGATGAAACAGAGATCAGTAAAATAATATCATTTGCAGCTATCGCAACATATAAACTATTTAGTTACTTAAGAGAAAATGAACTAGGAGAAAAACCTCTTGAAAAAGTAATAGTAGAGGCCATTTTTCAACAAAGTTTGTGGCAAACTATTTGGGTAGGGGAGGATGTATTTACCAGGCGTTTAGAAGGGAACGAAAGGAGATACTATAAATTTGTTTCTGAAGCAGACATTATGGATTATGTAGAGAGGGGACGAAAATCTGCTATTCCTTTTAGCGAGTATATAAGAGGTATGTATTCATTGCATGAAGACGTGCAAATAGTATTGCATAAAGATGTATCCAAAGAAAACAGAGAAAAAATAGATGTAAGTTATGGAAATCTAAATGGTTATGATTTTGATACAAGTATACCAGAGATCGAAATTCCTCGTATTAAAGAAACAGTAAATGTTCATGCTTTGCGCCTTAACGATATGGAAGATAAAGCTACAAAAATGGCTTTGCAATTTGAATATACAATGCAAGTGCAGAGAGAAGCTCAGTTACAGCACCAATCAATACATTCTAATGATATATATTTTTGTAATGTGCGAGAAGCAGTCGCTAATTTTATTGGAAGAGAAGAGCAACTTGAACAAATTCATGAATATTTTTCAAAACATGGAAATATAGTTCAGGTAATCGGTGGATTAGGTGGTATTGGAAAAACCCAAACAGTTTTGCAATATATAAAATATCATGAAGAAGAATATGGTTATCGAGTTAGGTGGTTTTCTGCAGAAAGTAAGATGACTTTGGATTCAGAATTCAGAGAATTTGCTCAAATTCTTAAGATAGACGTAGATAAAAAGAGTGAGCAAGAAATACTCAAATTAGTAAAAGTTAAATTAGCTAGTCAAATTGAAAAAAGTCTATTGATATTTGATAATGTTGAAGATTATGAAATAATAAAAGAATATTTGCCAAGCGGAGGCGTTAAACAGCATCACATCATTATTACAGCAAGAAACTCCAAGGATTATGAAGATGGAGCAAGTATTCTTGGTATAAAAAATATAATTAAACTAGAGCCGTTTAGTCCAACGGAAGCAGTTAAATATATAAAAACTACACTTCCAGAAGCTGCAGAAAGTGAAGCTTTAAAGTTAGCTACCTTATTTGATAATGTTCCACTCGGGTTATCTCAGAGTGTCGCTTATATAAAAAATAATGATATTGATATAGCGACATATCTAGATGAATATCATCGAATCAGAAATGAGCAGAATGCCGCATTACTTGAAATTTTACATGATCCAAAATATGATCCACATATTTCAAATATTTATATTACTCTATCGATGACTTTAGATAGTTTAGCTTATGTGCCAAAAGCAGTAAAGCTATTAAAGCTTTGTAGTTACCTAAATTCAGATAATATTCCTGACTATATGTTTGATAGTTTGTTTGATAACAAAATAGAAAAAAATAGAGTAATAGCTGTATTAAAAGGTTACTCATTAATATCAGTGAGATTAGATAGTGATACGAAGTTTATACATGTTCATAAAATAGTACAAGAAGCTATTAGAATTAATATAGGAGATGAATCAGTAGTAGTTTTGCAACAAGCAATGGAGTTAGTACATATACAAATGGTGCAAGATTACGACAACCGTAGTTCATTAAAGAATTACAAATCAACATTGCAGCATGCAATTTCGCTCATAGATCATCATCATGATATTATTAATATAGATTTTGCCAATACACTGGATGGTGTAGTAGCCGAATTACACAATGATTGTGGAGTATTGTATCGCATTCTTGGACAATGGGATAACGCTGAAACCAGTTATAAATCAGCTATTCAACTATATAAAAAAGTTTATGGTGAAGAGCATGAAAATATATCTATGGTTATAGATAATTTAGGAGTTGTATATCTCCATGTAGGAAAAATTCAAATAGCTTTAGATAGTTTTATGGAATCTTTAAGAATCCTAAAAATAATTGATATCGAAGATCATCAAGCTATTCCTGAAGTATTAAATAATATAGGGCACGCTTATCTAGCTTTAAAAAATACTAAATTAGCTCTAGAGAATTTCCAACAAGCGCAAATAATATTTACAAGAATTTATGAAGAAGAACATCCTTTTGTTGCTGAAACGATACTTAATATTGGAATAGTGTATAGAGATTTAGGTCAATATCAAATTTCTTTGAATTATCTTGAGCAAGCATTGAGGATATATAAAATAAAGTATGATGATACTGTTCCTGCAGTAGTATCAACAATTAATCAGATAGCGGTAGTATATGGATATCTAGGCAAATACCAAGAATCTTTAGTTAAGTTTGAACAAGTTTTAGCTATTAGGACAATAATCTTTGGTGAGAATCACCCTACTATTGCTGAAATTATTAATAATATTGGCGCCACATTATATAACTTAGAGAAACACTCAGAAGCTTTAATTTTTTTAGACAAAGCTTTAAAGTTATACCAAGCAAGTTATGGTAAAGAAAGCTATTATAGCGCCATTGCATTGGGTCATATTGGAGCTGTACATCATAAATGTGAAAGATATCAAGAAGCGTTGGATTATTACACTCAGGCTTTGAATATATGTATGGATACATTTGGCGATAAACATCCTGAAGTTGCTAGATTAACTGGTAATATAGGACAAGTATACTTTCAATTAAGAAAATATGAAAAAGCTCTAGAGAATTATCAACAGGCTTTAGAAATATATAAAGAATTTTATGGTGAAGAGCATCCAGAAGTTGCAACAATCTTAGATAATATAGGACAAGTATATAAAGATTTAGAGAAATATGAAGATGCGTTGAGCCATTTTGAACAAGCTTTGATTATAAGAAAAGCTGTTTATAGTGATGGAAAGCATTTCCATATTGCTATGAGTATGAATAATATTGGAGTTTCATGCTATAAATTAAAGAGATATCAAGATGCTCAAAATAACTATGAACAAGCTCTGGTATTATATAAAAGTATTTATGGCGATAAACATTCAGATATTGCTACAACTCTAGATAATATAGGAGATGTGTATGAAGATTCAGAGCAGTATCAAAATGCACTGAATTATTATGAACAAGCCCTAGTTATTAGAAAGTCTCTCCGTCAAAAATCAATTTTATAACAAAAAATTAGGTGGTAATTTTTTATAAATTCCACCTTTTTTATTTCTAAATGCGATTCTATCAAATTTTTCTTTAAATTTGTTTTGAAGTTGGTATTTATAGCCAAT
>CANDYO010000077.1 GCA_947424995.1 Rickettsiales bacterium
TTTATACACCTCCAAAGCCCCACTAATAAATTAGGATTAGGACTTATTCTAGTTGTTATTAAAAAGTGGTGCAGTTTTACTCCGCTATTTTAATAAATGCACCACCGCTTAGTGGTGCATTATTGCAGCGCTATTTACACTCTAATACTTCAAAGTGATTTATTGCATAGAGAAAAGCCATGGATGTAGGAATCATTATAATTAAGACTACTTTGTTACCAAAGAATTCAGTAAAATATACGAGACCAAAGGCAGTTGAGATATATACACAAGCACGTGATAAAGCATATGCAAAAGTAGCATAAGTAAATCTTTTAAACACAGGCAAATGTTTATAAAAAATAGGTACTGCCGGTGTGCCCATAAAACCAAATACAACTATCACAGACTGAATACACATAATATGCAAAGGTGACGCAGCATAGTCTAATAAATATGGAGAAGCTAAAATGAACAATATAAATACTACAAGCCTAACTTTGATAATTTTCAAAGGATATATTTTATAGCTTAGATATGCGAGAATAAACCAACTAAAAAGCTGTATCATTGATACTATAAAATTTTGATGAATTATTTGTTCAGGGCTGAAACCAAAGGAAGTTTTAAGAATATTGCCACAATACATGTATGCAAAATAAAAACATATGGGCCAGGAACATTCTATAATAAATAGGGATATAGCAGTTTTAGTTTTCACTTTTTCATTCCAGATGGCATTTGTATCTAATATTTTGGGATCATGATCAGAATTGATAATAGCATTTTTAATTCTACGCTTTGCATCAGCAAAATCAGGGGTTTCTCTTAAGCGCGTTCTTGCAACAGCTCCTACTACTGCTACTAATGCTCCAAACCAAAATGCATTTCTCCAGTTAAATCCAAAAGAAGTTACGAGCGATGCTGTCCCGAGTGCAAAAGTACCGCCTAAAACTCCAAAAACTGCAATTAGAGTTACCGCTGGATATTGTATCGGTGGTTTAGTAATTTCTGTTATGTAGATATCAGCTCCTATAACTTCTCCCATAGAGGACATGCCTTGAACAATACGACATGCTGTCACAACATAAGCAGCAGTAATACCTATTTGTTCGTAAGTTGGTAAATTAGCTATTGTAAAGCATGATAATGACATCATCATTGTTGTCATGATAACTGTTGATTTACGTCCTATATGATCGCCTAAATAGCCAAAAACAAGAGCTCCAAAAGGTCTTAATATATACGATGAACAAAAAGCAAAAGCTGCTAGCAGCTCAGTGCTATGTGGATCAGTTTTTGGAAAAAAAAGTGAATTGAGTAACGTAGACATATGTACATAAAGTAATAAATCAAAATATTCAAGAAATGTACCTATAGATAGCAATCCTATAGCTTCTTTTTGCTTTATGTTTAATGATGAGTATGTTCCAGTATTATGCATTACTAATCTCCTATCTTATGAAGTTGATACTTACTACAACTACTAACAATTCACGTTGAGTCTTGTAAGCCAGACTCAAAGCATATTTCAGAATTTAATTTTCGCCGACTTTTCTCACTAAAATCTCGTTTTTCTGCCGATTCCTGTCAGAATTTTTAGATAGTATTTGCTGTAGTGTCTAGATAAAACCTCTCAATTACTAAATTATGCATTAATTTTTCTTTGATTCTAATCGAACTCCTAGCTATACCATTAAATATACTAGCTTTCTTTAGATCAATTGCAAAGCCATCTCATATGCTGCTGATGCTTCTTCATACCTACCCAAAGCTACAAGTACACGGCCTTTCCTGATATAAATCTCAGTATCTTCTGGATAAAATTGAAGTGCTACATCATAGGCCATGAGAGCCTCTTCTTGTCTACCCAAATTACGAAGAGCATTTCCCTTATTATAGTAAGCACGAGCTGATTTTGGATCAAGCTCGATTGCAATGTCAAATGCAGCTAGTGCCTCCTTATATTGCAATCTATTATATAGTTTATTACCTTCTTCTACAGCTGCATTTACGCTTTGTTGCCACATTTTTACCTCTCATATGAGTTACTGTAATTTTTTAATTTATTAAAGATCTATGTTTCTACTTTAGAGCGCTTATATAATTATTGTCAATAAAATTTGGTGTTGCGTACGGGCTTTATTCGGAAGGGTGCTACTTTCCACGATTTTGACGTAATTATCCTATTTTTATCGCAATGACCCTGACCCGATTTTGTAGAGTGTAAAAAGGGTGTTCTTGCACACACGGAGACAATCGCTCATGGAATTTTCATAGAACCCTATATATTACTCTTAAGCACCAACTCACCATTAAAACCTAAAATATGTTCTATAGCGAAGTTATTGGGGGTATTGAAGCCAACGAATTAAAAATATTCCCAAATTTAGGCCTCCAAGATCGACCTAATTATTTTGTTTTTGCCAGTTTCTTCTTATATTGCTATAGATATTTTCCATTATTAACAGAAACTCTTTTTTCTTATTCCAAAAAGGTGGGTTTACTCCTGCCTTTTTTATTAGTACGCATGATATTGGAGATGTTGTATTTTGTTTTTTTCGTAGCTTTTGTTGGCCTCCCCAAAAAGATTTCAAGTTAATATTATCAGGTGGAACATCGGTGAGAGCCTCTTCTTTTTCTGGGGTAGGTTTCACATATTTTTTGATTGTGTATGATATTACATCTTTTGGAATACCTCTTAGTTCAAAAATTAGCAATGGGTTATGATCTATCTCTTCAGCAATTTTAAAATATAGCCCCGCAATATGCTTACATGGATTTTCCCAATCCGGACATGAGCATTTCATTTCCATATCCTCATATGTTTGAGGTAATATTTTTGAGATGATTAATGGTAATTCCCTAGTAAGAAGTTTAGCTAATACCAGTGGATCTGATGCAATATCATTAATGAGAGAGTCTGGATTATTGATAGGCTTAAACTTTATGCTGGTTTTGTAATACGGGATTTTATATACACCAAAATAAGGATTTATATTTCCCTTCATGGTCGCTTTCACTTGATTCCCTTGCTGGGTATACTCTGATAATCTAGAAGGATTCCTATATGCCTTGCCGCGTGACAATCTTCCCTCATCAATAAATGATGTTAAAGCTTCTATAAATTTTTCTCCCCACCATGTTTTACTACTCATCTGAAAATGCCTCTTTCCTTAGCTTCACTAAATCCATAAATGTAGATCTATCCAAATCTTTAAGCCAGCTAGAATCATCACTTAATATTGATTCTGATAAAGCTGACTTTTCTATAATCATTTGATCAATAGTTTCTTCAAGAGTACCAATGGTAATAAATTTATGTACCAAAACTTTCTTCTCCTGCCCAATACGAAAAGCACGATCTGTTGCTTGGTTTTCTACAGCAGGATTCCACCATCTGTCAAAATGTATTACTTGGCTTGCTTTAGTAAGAGTAATTCCTACTCCTCCAGCTTTAAGTGACAGTATAAAAATAGCAGGCGGCGTATTAATATCCTGAAACTCCTCAATCATTGAGTCTCTTTGCACACGGCTAGTCCCACCATGTAGCAAATAAGTATTATATTTAACCGCCAATAATTTATAAATAGATTCGCATATTTCTTTATATTGTGAAAAAACTAAAATGCTTTCTTCATTCTGGATAGCTTCTTCAATTATAGATTCTAATCTCTGAAGTTTTAGAGATCTCTCGGGTGAAAATTCACTATTATCCTGCAGATATTGAGATGGATGGTTACAAATTTGTTTGAGCCTTGTAAGGCTAGATAGCATCGCAGCGCTTGTTAATGATGAATTTTCTATATCTTCGCTTAATTTATTAATCACAGCCTGATATAGTGATGCTTGTTCTTTTGTTAATTGGCAATATACATTCTGTTCAATCTTATCAGGTAATTCAGAAATAATTTTTTTGTCGGTTTTCAGTCTTCTTAGAATTAGTGGCTCAGTTAGTCTTTTAAGCTGAGATATAGCTTCAGGACTGCGATGAAATTTCCGTTTGAACTGAGTAGATGTACCTAAATAGTTAATATTGAGGAAATTAAATATCGACCATAAATCAATGAGGCTATTTTCTATAGGAGTACCTGTAAGACAAATCTTAGTTTTTCCTGTTAGTAATAGAAGCGCTTTAGTTTGCTGTGCTTTTGGATTTTTGATATTTTGAGCCTCATCAACTATAATACGAGTCCAGTTTTCTGATTGAAAAATCTTATGATCTTTACGCAGCATGGTAAAAGTTGTGAGTATAATATTTGCATTTTGAAAATCATTATCTTTAGATTGTCCATGATAGGTTTGTACGGATAGGCTGGGAGCAAATTTTGCTATCTCTTTTTCCCAATTCCCAACAACAGAAGTTGGAACAACCAATAGATTCATTTTTTGTTTTGCATCGACAAGTAGAGCGATTACTTGTATTGTTTTACCTAAACCCATATCATCAGCCAAACAAGGATTGATACCAAGATTTTCCATATATTTCATCCAAGAAAACCCCAATTTCTGATATGACCTTAGTTCCCCCTTGAAACCTTCTGGCTCACTATATATCTCAAAATTTTGCTTACTGTATAATGACATCATAAACTCATCAGTAACAGAATTTAATTCTATGTCTGGATTTGATGCTCTATCCATTAGCTCGAAAATATTAAGATCCTCTGATTTCTTGCTTTCCCAGAATTCTAGAGTCTTTTGCATATTATCTAAATCTAGTTGTACCCATTCCCCTCTAAATTCAACAAGCTCTTCCTTATTATCTATCAGTTTTTTCCATTCTTCAGGAGATATTTGCTCTCCATTAAGAGATAATGAATATTCAAATGACATTATATTGCCTAAAGTAAAATAACCAACTTCATTACTAGAAGATGTTTTTTTTGACTTTGCTGGTGCTAGTCTTAATTTTGCTTTATTGTAGCCTTTTGGGGTATACCATGAAGGTATTATCACGGGAAAGCCGGATTTTTGTAATATCCATGCCGTATCTCTTAAAAATAACCATGCCTCATCTTTTGATATGCTAAAACCACTCACTTGATTTTTAACAAATCCTTGCTCCAACCTAGGATAAATACGTAATGCTAAGCCTAAATCTGGTAAGTAATCTTGCCAATTTTCTTTTATCTCATGCTTTTTTGAAGGATCATTTGAATCTTGAGCCAATATGTTCATTGTCCAGTTTTTTGAAGAATGGTCTGGAGAATCAAGCTTGAAGCACAACGAATGTTTTGTTTGATCCAAAGCAGATTTCCAAATTAACCAATTTTCTTTTTCTTCCTTTGCAATTTCTAGGTTTTGATTATCATTAAGCATATTACTATGTCTACTATATGAATATCTCTTATTAAAAAATTTGGATAACAAAGTATTTTCTATAGCTTTTTCTACAGCAGTAGATAAGGAGATCGTGCTAGCAGTTTTTTGTAATATTGTATCAAAAAAGTTCTGTAATAATGCTGTCTTATTATAATATTTGCCTTCGATATGACAGCATATTTCTGGCATTTGCTCTGCTATCGATATGGTATCAGGATGATATACAGTCCAAGTAGGCTTGTTAGATGCTGTAATACTTGGTATATATAAATCATTATCGAATATTTCGTGTAAAACATCTAGCATGCTGTTCCAAAATAATAAATCTGGGGCCCACCTCAATTGGTCATCAAAAGCAAGATTTTCTAGGTCTTGTACTTCTATACAAAGACAATTAATTTCGTATGAATCCCATTGTATCTCTTCTGGATAATCAATATTCAATTCTCTTGCCATTAGTGGCGATGGCAGTGGCACGGAATGCTGCGTTGGTAGCAATATTAATAATTTCTTTGGCTCCTTATACTTCTCTAGCTTAGGAATACCTAAATTACCTTGTTGCTCAATCCATAAACATATTTTTTCATAAGATGGCGACCAAACACCATGTAATACTTTCACTTATAGTACACGCATTAATTTCTAGAATTTATTTAGTCATACTTCTCTCTAAATTGCAATATCAATCTTTCTGTGTATCAAGAACATTAGAATTTTTTAGGGTGAACTCATTGCCAGTTTCTTATATTTCAACATTTTCATCTAAAAGGACACTTTAGAATGTTGTTGACAATTTTCATCTAAAAGGCTTGTTTTGATAGAGCTGTAGGGGTATAATCTCACTTTTACAAATAATAGATATAGGATTAAAGATATGGGATCAAATCTCCTGTATAACAGTCTGCCTACCGCACTTAATGAAAAAGAGTTTAATGAATTTATCAATATTCAAATCTCAAACTTGAACATAGCTCCATTTTTGCCGTTAGATTCAGCCCATATTTTGCCACCATGTGCCTCAATTGATTTTTGGCAAATAGCAAGACCTACACCTCGTCCACCAGCTGGAGTACGCGTTTTGGAACTTACTGTAAATGCCTCAAATATATCGAATAAGTCCTTCTTTTTTATCCCTATGCCTTCGTCTTTGATTGCAAATTCTATTTTTCCACGTTTGTTTTTGAGACTAATAGTAATCTTTCCTTTGGCACTATAATTTATCGCATTGATGATAAGATTATCAAAAACCAGCTGCATATAATGCTTATCGCAGCTAAAGTTAATATTAGGTTCTATGTCGACTATAAATTCTAGCGCCTTACCATCTAAATACATTTTACGGCAAGCATCTAACCGCTCTTCTAGAAGATTACTTAAGTGGACAGAGCTTTTACTTAATGCAAAATTCATGCTAGATAGTTTTGATAGATCTAAAAGACTATTTGTATAGCTCTCAAAGCGATCTGAGCTTTTTGCAATTATTTGGAGAGATTCAATAAGCTTTTGTTTGGTCATATTCTTGCTGTTAGCCAATAGTGCTTGCGCCATACTAGTTATCCCAGTTACTGGTGTATGTAGCTCATGGTTCAGATTTCTAAGAAATTCACTCTTAAGAGCCATAAGTTTTGAGAGCTCTTCATCCTGATCATGAACCCTCTCTCCCAAATGATCTACTTTAGCTTCAGTAAGCTCCTGTTGTTCTTGACGCGGTTTGAAAAATATTATCAAGATACTGCTTAGAAGTAGTAGCAAATAAACTATCTTTACCTCCATGCTCAGCATATTATGGCCTGTAATACCGCTACCGATAAAATATTCATAAGACTCAACCGTTATAGCAGCTCCAACAACCATTAAAATTAGAGCGGCTTGCCAACGCATTAAAGTAGCTACCACAATCAAATTGACCAATGAAACCATCAATTGTATCTGGCTAAAATTACTCAGCAGAACAAAGAAAGTACTGCATATTATCAAAATATAAAAAACGCTGCAATTCCAAACTATCTTGACTGGAAGGTCTTTTCTTAGGGCCTGAGGCCAAATTGGATATGTAATAAAAGAAACGGATAGGATTAGCATTGTCTCATAAAAAAACAGAAGTACATTTTTATCTACTACTGTTTTGTTAGATGTTGAATACATAGTACAAATAGTAGATATAAGAGCAAAGATACCAAATCCACTATATGTTAATTCATTTTTAGGAGCATTTTTCTTCACAAATTCTACTAGGTTAAATATCTTGGCAACATTCGCAAGATTAGCCCATTTCCGTCCACGATCTAGCTGTATTTGGGCTAATGCAGCCTTATCTTTAATACCCACCCATCCGCCAGGTTGTTTTAAGAGATAATGACTTCCCATAAAAAAGATCAAATTACCTATGGTACCAGGAACAAAGCTATCTATTCCTGTTTTATCCATAAAAAATATACGCCAAATAATTACTGTAGTAAAACCAGCAGCCATTCCTATAAGCACAGATTTGGTAGTACTTCTAAAGCCTAAAATAGCCATAATAAATGGCAAAGCTGTAACCGGTGTATGAAAACTTTGCGTTAGAAACACCAGAGATAATAAATCATAATCTAACGAAGCAAGAAATAACGCTAGCAAGCCAATTATAATCGCCAAAATTTTAGATAAAAATAACTCACTCTTAAATTTTATCCCTAAAGGCGTACAAAAATCATGAGTAAGCACAACTGATGCAGAGTTTATATTAGCATCTGCATTAGACATGCACATTGCTACTATACCAATTAATATAAAGCCTTTTAATCCAGTATGAGCATAATTGTTAATGATATAATGCACTAAATTCTCTGGCTGTAATGTTTGATCAATATTAAATAATAAAAAGCCAATCCAAGACATTCCTAGCAAAATGAATAATAATAATAATGAGGAGATAGTAAAAGCTTTTTGTACTTGTGATATACTACGTCCTATACTAATCCTTTGAAATAAGGTGGGATCAAAGCCAGGGAATGTAAAATAGAAAAATATTAATGCTAACTGCCAAAATTTGGGATTTTCAAACCCTATAAATTCTTTATAGTCAAATAATGGACTGCTGGTTGCTACAGCAAAATTAAAATCATTAGTATCTATATATTCGTTCCAAAGAATTACACTCAGCACAGGTATTAGTACGCCAAATGTAAAAAACTGAATCACATCTGTAAAGGCAATAGACCTAATACCACCAAATGCAGAATATGTAACAACTATAAAGCCAGCAAGGAATATTGTATATCGATCAGATATGCCTACATAATGTTTAAAAAGATCTCCAAATACTCTAAATTGTACAGCTATAAATCCAGCAGCAACTATTCCGCCAGTAATAGCTGCAATAATCCTCACTTGGGGCCCATATAAGTTGCCCATAGCAGAGGCAACAGAAATATTACCTAAAAACTCTCCCATTCTCGGTACGAAAAAATATGCAATGAGAAATAAGCCAAAGGCCATTCCAGTACATCCAATGACATAATGTAAGCCTGTAGTATATACCTGTGCTAATGTTATAAAAAGATAGTCTCCGCCAATCCAGGCGGCCATAATAGTTGCAACTAAAGTGCCTGTACTGAAGTTTCTTCCGCCTAGAGCGTAATCCTTGATATTTTTTACATTCCTTCCCCAGTAAAGCCCTAGTCCTACAT
>CANDYO010000078.1 GCA_947424995.1 Rickettsiales bacterium
ATTGATTCCAAGTTTTATGCACCTCGGCGATAGCAATAGGATCAAAAAAATCATTAATACCAGTAAATGACACTTGTTTTCCTATACATTTTTTCTCTAAAGTCTCTTTAATAATATTATAGTTTATTTGAGGCTCAAAATGACTAAAAATACTCCATAAATCATAATAGTCTCTCGTTCTAGATCTTGCCCAATCATTCTCATGCAATTTTTTGGTATACTGCAAAATTGCTCTTAATTTTTCAGAAATAATTTCTTCCAATGAATAAACATTAGCCGTTAGATCAAATTTTTCTCCATAATTATGAATAATTTTTCTACTTTCTAAAGGCAATAATACCCTCTCTTTCATTGTAATTTCTAACATTACCTTAACAACCGGCTCTCTATGCCATGGTAATTGCCCCCTTACAACATAAGCTAACTGCCCACCTGGATGAGGCTGCTTCTCTTCATACTTAGTAATCTTAAGTATTGGAGAAGGAAAGTATTCCTCCATTAATTGTATCACCAACAAATGAATAATCTAAGTCCTCTGAGAACCTGTATTCACCGAAATAACATTTTTTTAAGCAAGTCCCGCCTTTAAAAGCTAAACAATTATTTAGCTCAGGAACAAGGCCAATACCAAACAAAATCCAAGATAATAAATAGTCCTGTTCAATAACGTAAAACAGAACATTAAGCCTCTTTCGTTCGTTATCTAACCTAATTCTTAGATCCATCATTTTTTCTATCATATATTAATTCTAACACCCCATTTTTTATTAAATTTTCCTTTATTTGAACCAGAAGGGTTTAATTTCACATATCCTGAAAATTTAATTTGTAATTCCTGGATTAATTCACTTTTAATTTCAATATATTCTAACATCCATCCAAGCCTTCTCATATTGGAAACCCCCATCATTTTAGAGTAATTAATGATTTTAAGAATATCAATTTTGTCTAGCGCTAATTTAAATGCCTCAATTACTTCTGGAAAACCACCGCAATATTTTGGTTTAGAAATAGCATCAACCAAAGTTCTCTCAAGGTCAGTAACACTTATCTTAACAGACCCAATCCAAAATTTCTTTATACCAAAATAATGTTCCTTTTTTACACTTAAAAGATGATAATGTATTTTATTGATTAAAATTTCTCGATCCTTACCTATTACGGTTCTAGGTAACCTTGTATTAGTTATAGTTAAAAGAAATATTTTATGTGGAATTTGCTGAGTTAATTGGTGATAATGCATCGCAGACCAGTAAGCAATTGCTACTTGATCAATTAACGACATAGCAATTTCATATTCACTTACTGGATGGCCAGAAAGTAATACAGGACTTAAAGAATATAAACCTGGTTTAATTGTTTCTATCCACCCCTGCCTCCTTAGAATGCTTAAGCATTCATTTATATAACTATCATTGATAGCAAACTCTTTGCTCAGCTCTCGCGCTTGGTCAATATCAAATATTCTATAACCTCTTTCTGCCATAGTTTTGATAAAGGTAATCCCAATAGTTGTATTTTTAGATTTTTTCATATATAGCTTTATTTAAATAACATTAGTAATTTTATCTTTATTTATAGCTATTGTCAAGTTATATGCATATAATTACTAATATATTGGTGCGAATCTTATATTAAAATCTTGTCATTTTCGAAAGACGATTGCAATAGAGTGTAGAAGTGGATTTCATGGAGCGCTAAAAAGTTTAATAACAGCTATTCTCTTAGAAAGAATAACGTATCTTACTGAAGTTGGATCCTGGGTATAATTGTATATCCCTGAAGCTGAGTTCTGGCAAAAAAATAGATCATAAAGAAACTTCAGTCTTGCTTCTACTGCAATTGTTTTCTGAAAATGACATAAACTCAAAGGCCTCTAAAAATTGCAAAGATAATAATATCTACTATGAGAATATATTGAAAACAAGAGTGAATATGATAGAATCCTTGCGAATACTGCAAATTAATTTAAACGTAGTAGTGGCTTATTTGGTGACATAAAAATAATAATTAGATTTAATAATTCCGGAGAAACAGATGAATTCCTTAAAAATTGTTGATAAAGACCTTGTTGAGGACATTAAAAATCTAATAGAAACTGCAAAAACTCGCGCTGCAGTTGCGGTGAATTCTCAAATGACAATGCTCTATTGGGATGTCGGGAATAGAATAAAAGAAGATATAATTAAATCAGAACGAGCTGAATACGGGAAACAAGTCATTGTATCGCTAGCTCAATTACTAAGTGCTGAATATGGTAAAGGCTTTACTCGTTTTTCTCTTTCAAGAATGATAAAATTTTATGAGGTATTTCCTGCACCGCAAATTGTTGCGACACTGTCGCAACAATTGACTTGGAGCCATATAGTTGAATTACTCCCTCTTAATGCTATAGAGCAACGACATTTTTACGCTTATATGGCTATAGAGTCTGGTTGGAGTGTAAGGGATCTACGCCATAATATTCATAGAATGACTTATGAACGAACAATTGCCAATCAAATACCACTAAACTTAAATACTATTAGTTTATTAAAGAATCAAACAGCTACTCCGATAATGCAACCTAATTTGATTTTAAAAGATCCTTATGTATTAGATTTTCTAGGGTTATCTGATAATCACTATGAAAATGATTTAGAAAAAGCTATCTTAAAAGAGATTGAAAAATTCTTGTTAGAATTAGGTACGGGATTTTCTTTTCTAGCAAGGCAAAAAAGAATTACGGTTGATGGTGATCATTTTTATATTGATTTACTCTTTTATAACAGGCGGCTTAAAAGAATGGTAGTATTAGAGCTAAAAAAAGGTAAGTTTAAGCCAGAGTATAAAGGACAAATGGAATTTTATTTAAATTATCTAAAAGAATACGAGACTTTTCCTGGAGAAGAAGTTCCAATAGGCATTATACTTTGTACTGAAAAATCATCTCATCAGATAGAATTATTAAAAATGAGTGAAAGCGGTATTCATGTAGCTGAATATTGGACCGAATTACCTCCACGTGAAGTGTTTGAGCGCAAAGTTCAGGAAATTGTATTGCAGGCAAAAGAAAATATAGCAAAGTTAGAAAATAAACTGTCTGATAATAATAGTGAATGAGATTCTATCGGGTACTGTCATTTTTGAAAGACGATTGCAATAGAGTGCAGAAGTGGATTTCATGGAGCGCTAAAAAGCTTAATAATAGCTATTTTATTAGAAAGAATAACGTATCTTACTGAAGCTGAGTTCTGGCAAAAAATAGATCAGAAGGCGATTTCAGACCTTGATTTCATTGAGGAGCTGTGCAATCGCCTTCTGAAAACAACAGCTTCCCTTCCTTATTCTTTAGTAAAGAATTTCTTTAAGCCCTCCTGCCAAGGTAACACTGTAATATTTTCAATCTTCTTGGCTCTAATATCTCGCGACAAACAAATTGCCTCACATTCTCCAAAATCCTTAATTAGTCGAGAAAAAACAGTTAATTTTTCTGCACTCACATTATCAGAGCTCTTTATTTCAATAAATAAGGTTTTCTCTCCAGGTCTTTCTACGATCAAGTCAACTTCTGCATCATCTTTAGTTCTTAAATATGAAAAACGAAATTCTTGATAATAATAGCTTGCTAAACGGATTACTTCTAAGATGATGAAGTGTTCAAATGCACTACCATATGCATGAGTTCCGCTAACCAAAGGTACTGATAATCTTCTGGCTAAAGCGTTATTGACTCCAATATCAAAATAATAAAATTTAGGCTTCAAACTTAATCTTTTACGAAAAGAATGTTGAAATGGCTCTAAAAAGAAACCTATTAATGTGTCCTCTAGAATTGAGAAATATTGTTTTATAGTTTTATCATCTACTCCAACGTCTCTAGCAATATTTGCATAATTTATTATTTGTCCATTACATTGAGCCGAAATTTCTAAGAATTTTCTAAAAGGATTAATTTTTCTAATAAATTGCTCCATCCATATCTCTTCTTTGAGATAAGTTTGCGCATAAGACTGTAAAAATTTTATTTTTTCTTCTTCATTTTGCATTGCATACACAATGCTTGGTAAACTTCCCCACCTTAAAGTATCATCTAATTCAAATTTGTCACCTATCTTGTCAGTTTTCAAAGTGAAGTTCAGTGAATTACCAAAGAGGAGTTCAATATTAAATAATTAAGGATGAGGCCAAAAATGATTGATTTAGTCGTTGATATATTTTAGTTCTCTGTAAATTGTAGATCTTCCTATATTTAGTTGTTTTGCAGCGCTTGTTGGTGAAGTGCCAAGTTTAATGAGATTTAGCGCAGAGTTAAGCTTTTCCTGATCTAGCACTGGTCGTCCAGGCTTTTTACCTTTTAATCTTGCTGCATTAATTCCATCTTTGGTCCGCTCTGAAATAAGTCTTCGTTCAAAATGAGCGATAGAACCAAATACATGAAATATTAACTCTCCTGCCGCAGACGAAGTATCTATTTTTTCTTCCAGAGACATTAGCTGAATCTGTTTTTCTTTTAAATACTCAACAGTTTCAAGTAATTCTTTTAAGCTTCTACCCAGGCGATCAAGTCTAACAACGCAAATTAAATCATCAGGCCTTGCATATGCAATAAGCTCATCTAACCCTGGTCTTTTGAAGATTTTTCCACTGATTACATCAGTAAATATTTTAATGGCACCAACTTCTAACAATCTATTTTTTTGAGCATCTAAATCTTGCAATTGGGTTGATACTCTCGCATATCCTAAAATATCACCCACTTATCTTGCCATAATAAATTTAATGCCAACATCAATTTGTTGCCATATTTTATCGCAAGTAATGATAGAATGCTTGCCATCTATTGCTAAGGCAATACAAGCTCTATCGCCAAGAGAAAGCCCATATTGTTTAGTTTTTTTAATTAGCCCCGCTGAAATTAATGCTTGTTCATTGGTAAATTCAATGATTTTAATATCTGACAGTTTAATAAGGTTTTTTGCTTCATCTTCTGTAAGACCTTGCGTCTCGATACAATATTTATACGCCTCTGCTATGTTGACGCTTGATATTATGCCTTCTTTCATATGTTTTTTGATAAATTCATAACCAGTTTCTTTGGCAAATAGTGCAATTAGGGCTGATGCATCAAATACTATTTTAGACATTTTTTTGATCCCTTGATTTTTCTATATTATATTCTTCGTGTTTCTGGTTAATAAAATCATCCACATGGGAATCCTTTTTGCTCATTTGGTTTTTAGTGAAGATTCTATGCATCTCATCAATTACATGATCAGCATTTATTATTTTTATCTGATTATCCTCAATCTCCAGAGCAATTTTTTCGCCAGGATTTATATTTAACCTTTCTCTTATGTACGAAGGAATAAGCATTCTACCATGTCTATCCATACTTGTAGTTAATCTTTCCATATATAATTCCTATTATTAGATATATTTTATATTTACCATTTTTATAATATATCATTTATACAATAATGGCAAACAAATTTTGATTTTGCCCCGTCTTTAAAATGTTCGGTTTTTGGACTACTCATGATCAGCATGAATCACTATGCCATACCAGTCCATAAAATATGTCCCTAAATTGCGTCAGTCTATAAACACAACATTACACTTTATGGACATTTTTCATTATTATTTTTTCTTGCTAAACTTAAAAACTCATCAGGATCTATTAATTTATTATCTATCATATATTTTAAATCTTCCGACATTATTTTGAACATACTATTTAAGTCCATTTTTTCTAAATTTTTAATATCTATACCAGTGCCATTAGATAAAATAACTAGAGCGCCTTCGTGGTAATACTGTCCTTAAATTACCGATTTCTTCAGCCGTTAATTTAAGCGCTCTCTTGCAAAAAGTTATATAACTAACGCCATAAGTTTCGGCTAATGTCTCAATCCAGCTATATAAAAGCTGATATTGACAGGGTTTAGGATATAGTGGCCACTTCTGCTTATTCATTAATATACCATGCTTTCATAAAGTCTACGACGCTGAGTAGGAGAATGATAATTAATTTGTGCTAATGTTTCTAGATCAATATATTCTTTACCTGAGTGAATAACGTCAATTGCTGCTTGTGTTAATAATGAAGAAATTTCACCAATCAGACCTTCGCTACGTTCTAAAATAATTGAAATTATATCTTGATCCAGTAATGGTGAAGCCTTACGTAATGGTAGAATTTTTATAAAACTTGCTAATAATTTTTTCAATTCATTATCATTTTTCCATAATGGCAATACAAAAGGCTCAAAACGATTTTCTAATTGATCATCACTGCGTATTGCTAAATATGCATCCTTAATACCGACGCCAACTATTGATATTTGTAATTCATTACCGATAAATCTAAGCATATTCAAAAACTCTCTTTGGTTTTTAATATGTCCTGCCAATATATTATGTAATTCATCTATAATAATGATTTTAGTCTTGGTAATGCGTAATAACTTTATTGCCATTACTTCATTATTATATGTTGATGGGTAATTATCAATTGGTGAGCCGAGCGCCATTAATATAGATGAATAAAAACGCTTGACTGTAGGATTAGGAGGCATTTGTAACATTAATATTGGTATTATTTGATTTTCACCATTTTCTGAGTCATAAGATAAATGACTACGTCTAAATTTTTCTACAATCATGGTTTTGCCATTATTACTTGGGCTAATAATAAGCATATTAGGCATACGTATCTTTTTGGGAAAAATTAATAAATCCTCAAGTTTATTCAATATCTTTTGAGCCCGATTATATTCAATCCAATAATCACTGCGAAGCTTATTTATTCTTTGGTCTTTATCATCTAGTAACGCTATTGTACGTACAGATGGCAGGAGGTGCTCTATCATTCCCATAACTCTATATTTGTAAATGCATCAGTAGAATTATCTGTTGCTGCCGGCTCATCGATATAACTTATCTTCTTAGCTTGAATTTGTTTAGCTTGAATTTTTGAATTTTCTGTAATTCTTGTTCTGCTTCTCCTCATAGCACGTGTTTTTGTAGAAGCTTTTGCAACTATATCTCTTATTTCATCAATTGCTTTAAATAATGCAACTTCATGAACCTGCTCTTTATTTGCAGCTCTGATTCTTTTTAAAGCAATGCGATGTTCAAATAAACTGATAGCTGGATTTGATATATTTCTATAAGACACCTCCAGATATCCTTGTTCTTCAGGAAGATGTACATAAATACGACTTAAATCACGAGGATCGCGACGAATCAATAATTTACCATATTTATCTTTATTGACTATAAAAGGACTAAGCGCATTACTATAATAAACAATATGATCTAGTGTAAAACCATTACGTTTTAAACTACGATAAATAATAGGTAAGAAATCTATCAAAAATGATTTAGCATTATTTATAGAAATTAATTTCTTGCCAGCTTGCTTCATAAGAGCTAGACCTGCCTCATAACGCTTTATGGGAATTTCTTCAATTCCTTTATGTAATTTACAGTGATAATATTTAGTTATAGTTATTATAAACCAATGCTCAAGTTCAGCTAGAGTAAGACATGCTTTTGTATCAGAAGGATATTTGCCACGTTCTACAATATTAGAGAAGGTTGTTCCTGGTAAATCATGTACTAATTTCATCATAGTGCCTATGATTCTCTCAACTATTCCACCATAATGTACTTTTCCTGGAGGGCGATATTCTATTTTAATGCCATGTTGGGCACATCCTCTAGTAAGTGCTTCGCTATGGAAATCCGAACCATTATCAACATGGATGAGCTCTGGTTTGCCATAAATAGGCCATGAGGCATCTATGCCAAGCAAAGCTAACCAAGGCATTTTATCCATAGCTATATGAGTAAGACATAATCCAACAGAGACTGCTGAAGGTGGCTCTAATGATAAAACAAAGCCTGCAATACAACGGCTATAAATATCAATAGCAATAGTAATATATGGCCTACCAATTGGTAATCTATCAATAGGATCTACAATAATAATATCAACTACTGTATGATCAATCTGCACTACAGATAGCGGGTAATCCACTTTGGGAAAGCTACCAATTATAGGCTCTATAGATTTATTATCTTCTTTGCGTCTTTGTAGTTGAGTCATAGAAAGATCAGTAATACGTCGACGTATTGTTGATGATCCTGGAATTTCTATATTTTTGCTAAAACATTGTTTGCGCACTTCTTCTATAATAGCGGCAGCATTTCTTTTCTGAGATGTAAGATAATATTTCTCAATTATATCATTGATAAGGTATTCTTGAGTGTCAGATAATCTTGAACCTCCTTTACCTCCATTAGGTTTTTGAGGAATTAGAGAAGTAGCTAGACCATTAGACCTACGATAATTATCGATTAATTTATAAACATAGCGTTCTGATAAATTCAATTCGTTAGCTGCTTGCAAGATCATTTGACTTGTACAAGTTTTACTCTCAGCGAGTGGACGAATAACATTGCTACGCTCTGAACCAATATCCCACATTTTATTATTTATTATAGAAATATCATTCATATCTAGCTCTTATTTTTCAGATATTGAACTCCACTTTGATTAAATCATTATATATTGAACTTGTCTATAGTAAAATTGAACTCCACTCTGAAAAATAGGATCATTGTTTTATAAGGCTTTTAGAACAAATCACTGAACTCCACTTTGAAAACTGACAATAAATAATATTTGTGGCTACTTTTTAGTACGCGCCTTAATAATACTTAAGGCACCTTTATTTTTATAGACATTTATAATTATATTTACTATAATACAATTATACACACAATAAATGGAGAAATAGCGTGCTTGCTTATAAAACAAGTATTGGCGTAAATGGCAGAATTATTATACCTGCTAGAATAAGAAAAGAGGCTAATCTAACAGTTGGCCAAGGAATTATTATTGACCTACAAAATGGAGAGTTGAAGATCTCTTCTTATAATGCCAAACTAAAAAAGATCCAGGAAACT
>CANDYO010000079.1 GCA_947424995.1 Rickettsiales bacterium
TTTTATGAACAAAATCATTATCGGAATGATACATTACAATTTGGTACTGATGATATATACATAAAATTTGCGAATAATAAGTAGACCTGAAAGCTGAATTTTGGGTAATATACATGGCTAGCTTGTAGCTAGCAACAAGCAGAAGAAGCGAAGAACAGAGTGGAACTGATGTCCCTGAATTTGAAAGTGTTTTCCATCATAACGCTTTTACCTTATTATAAATCAAGCCTAATGTCAATAACAGCTTAAACCAAGTAACTATTTACTAAATAATAGAGCCTTCCTACACGATCAAACAAAACGCTCCTATCTCACGTCGTCATTCTTGGCCAAACGATAGTGCAGGCCGAGAATCCAGTTTAAATCTCTTAAAAACCTTAAATAACAGAGTAACATCAAGAGAATTCAACTGGATCCTTGCCGCTAGCTAAAACTAGCGGCAAGGATGACGGCTTTGCTTGCTTTTAGCCCTCGTTACAGCCTGCGCAACAATCTGTTCATCAACCTTCAGCTCTCTAATAATTACATACATTATAACTATCTTTAGTATTCCATAAGAACATATTCGGATTAGCGGCACTGTTACCCGGCCTATAATTATAAAGCTTAACTCGCATACCGCATTGAGTTTCACGTCTACCATCATCGTTATTACAACAGGCATAATCAGTTTGCTTGTACATTTTATTTATAAAAGGCCCACCAGAATCATCTGGTTTGAGAGTAGGCATCGGAATATAAGTTAAATAATTAGTAGCCTCAGCATAGTTAATCGCATTTCGATATGCCGACAAAGCACAATCAGTTGTTTGTACCGGCAGAACTTTTCCAGGCATTCTTAAGGTATAGTTAGTAAGATTTTCTTTGGTACCCCCATTAATTCCAGGGTAAGGGTTTACAGTATCTTGGTAATAGTGATTGGTTGATGAATGTCCCCAGAAGTCTTTACTTGTAGTACTATAATAATAGTAAGCAACAAAACTATAATCAGCGCTAGTAGTTTCAGCTGTTGTTATAGGACTATTAAAAGGAGGTGAAGCAATAGTAGGCACCGTATAATTATCATTCCAACCTGTTCTATTTACTACTATACCATGGTTTATATAATGGTTATAACGGTCACCATTAGAATTAGTAACTTGGGTATTAGGAATGAAAGTAGGGTCATCGATGCCATAAGTGTTCGCCCACTGAGTATTCCATTGATCGTAAGCAATAAGATTAGACTGCATAATATAAGCAGTATTTGTGTAATCGTAAATATCATTTTCGAAATCTACTAATGAGAAGGATATTTTATCTTGATATTTACAAATTTTCATTCCAACTTTCACTGTACCTGTAACACTAGCATTTACGTTACCTTTAAGATCATATACATAACATCCATCATAATTTGCATAATCAACACCTGCTGCCTTTTGGCTTGAAGTAGCCAGTAACCAGGTGAGATCATTATTATTCCATAGGTATTGCCATTGCGCTCTAGTTAGATAAAGCATTTCTTGATCACCATCTAAATTAGCTCTCTTAGCATTACCCGTTAAGCTAATATTACTATTATAACTTTTGCATGAATTATAACCTTGAGTGACCCATCCTTCAGCAGTTGGCTCAGCATTGGGGACAGTGCTAGCAGTATTAAAAGGATCCAGATTCCTGGTTTGAGGAACAAATGTAGTTTGATAATAATAATTCACATTGAACTGATTAAATATAGCTCCTTGATACTTTGATTGATTAGCCAAAAACTCACCTGGCCACCAAGCCGGTACTGGAGTATTACCACATGGATTTTCTACAACATCCCAAGCTATAGTATAATTAGGACAACCACTTAGTTGATAAGTACCATCATCTTTATAAATACACTTACGTTTAGGAGGGCCTGAAGAAGATTCTTCCATAGTACCAACACATGTTCCAGTAGTAGTTCCATTTACTGAAGTCTGAACCCAACTAGCATAACCATTTGCACTTGTATCACCTGTAGAATCATCGACAGCATTACAATATGGTACTTGTGTTTCAACACATATACCAATTTCTAATGGATTTAAAGGACGCTTGTCATATTGGAGTCTACCGCTAGTATCATATAATGGATAATTGGTAGTAACATTATTTCCATCAGTATATTTATAACCTGTATATGCAGTTGAAGTGGTGGTATTGTTAACAAAAAAGGCCCATTCACAATTTTGATTTGAACATGAATAATTACTGCTAGTAGTATTGCTACATGTACAAGTTACTGGAGCTGGAGTAGTTGAGGTGATAGTACCCGTATAAGTGCAATTATAAGTGCTTGGAGTTGCAGTACAAGCTGAGTTTTCATAATAATGACCGCTTGAATCTTTATAACCAATACCAGTACGCGTGGTAGTGACTTCATCATACAAATAATTTATATTTTCATCAAACACGGGAGTAGTACCCAAAGCCTCCTGCCCCTGTACATAAGGCGGAATAATTCTATCCCTTATATCCTTACTTATAACAGAGGTAGTAGCTCCGTTAGTATCGGTAGTATATAATATTTTGGCGACAACCTGTTTATATGGCTCATAATAACCATCTAAGCAAATTCTAGTCGCTCCACGACAGTAAATTCCTTTCGCATATTGTATTCCACCGGTATAAGGATCCCCTCCGCTATAAGGAGTGATTGTTCCATCTCCAGTTGGAGATGAATCCGAAGTTTTATTATAACTATCAGTAACATAAGCTGAAAATACTTTAGCTTGATATACTTGACAAGGAGCAGGATACGAAGTGCTATCACCAGCTCCAGTAGTCGCTTTTTCATCTAACACACAAAATGGTTTAGGAGGCAATGTATTGGGGGGATTAGAACCATCTGTTAGAGCTAAATCAATGCCAACAATTCCTCGCTTACTAGGATTACCTACGTTAAAAGAAATTCTCGGCTGCTCATAAGGTACGGAGCTATCGTTATAATAACAAGCTGTCTGATCAAGGCAAGACGAAACAGTCGGCTGGAACATATGAGGACGTGCTATATCGCAAGTAATTTCTGTAGCCCCCCCTCCATCATCCGCAGTAGAGCAATTAGATTCTGAGCCAGTACCGCTTATTGGTCCCTCTGTAATGCATAAACTCATTCCATCGCCATCTTCTGTATTAAGCGTAGCGGTATATGTTCTTGTTAAATTTATATAATCTGTAGTTGCTAATGTCTGACCAACTGCAATATCAATATAATTACTATCATAAATTCCAGCTAAAACTACTTCACAGGCATTCCCAGAAGTAGGAGGAGGATATACTGCATAATCTATCATTTGTTGATCTGCACCGGCAGTAGTATTTCCTATACAAGAAGGATTGCTTAAATTGTAATATGTCCTAAATGAATTAGTCGTCCCTCCCGGAGGACCAGTCTTTCTACCAGAATGAAAACTAACACAGTTCGTAGTTGTAGTCCCATCACATATTGGTAAAAGGCTCTTATTATTCAGCCAAATATTGCTCGGAGAACTGAGTGTGTTCCCTACAAAACAAAGATCACTAGAACCTGTGCTAGTATGATCAGCATCGCAAATGTGCATTGGATTATTAAAATATAACCTTACCATCGGATTTTCAAAACTATTATAGACAGGAGAACCGTTTGGTTCGCTGTTTGATGAACTTATCTCACAAGTATCACTAGAAGTAGACGTTTGCTTATAGCTATTAGAAGCCTCAAATTCTGGAGAATATTGACAAAGATTGGATAAATTAACCGTTGGCACAGTACCCACCACAGGCGAGCAATATGGTGGTGGTGGTGGCCCGGTGGGGTAATCAACGCAGCCACGATTCCCACTAGAATCTAAATTACTAGAAATGAGCCACATTGATGGCTTTGCTTCAGCTATTGCGTTGTTAGCTACATAGTTGATATAACTAAGACCTGTTAATTCTAAAGCCATATTTAAAATATCTCCAGCAACAGATATTTCCTGAGCAACCATCGATGCACCCAATCCTATCCCTGGTACCATAATTCCAGTGTCTTCCATCCATTTAGTTACATCTGAAGTTGCGGCTTCATATGCCTCAGTTCCTTGATCTCCCATAGATTGGTCGGGTGGCGGTGGACTGAGTGCATGAGAAGGCATACTATATGGATTAGGGTCATTTGGATCAGCTGGCGCCATTGGATCTTCAAAAACACAAATCCGATACATCGGTTTGGGAGAACAGCTAGGGCAGGCGGAGTCATTACTACTATTTTCTCCTCGAGCTGGGTCACAGCTACCATCACTACAATAATTATTTCCATATTCACCTGCTGGAGTTATTCGTGCACAAACACGGACTGCACCAAAGAAGTTACACTCACCATAAGCACTTAGAGTAAGCGTATCTTCCCAACCGAAACAAGCGATAACTAGTCGATTATGGACTTTAATTTTTGGGTTAAACATTGTAGAGCTACTAACTACATGCACATCCCAGCTATCTTCCATACAACCAGCCCAATCTAGATCCCACGGCATCCTTGTTAGATTGTGAGTTGGATCAAAATAAACAAAGCCTGCTTGAGCAGAGCTGACTATTCCACAAACCAACCCAATTATAATAATTAATTTCAAAAAAATGAGTTTTATATTATTTATTATCATGATATCTAATGCAACTCAGGAAATAAATTTTTATAAAAAGGGATAACCCAACTATTAGGATTATCACCAACATCAAGAATTGCCTTATCCATAGCTT
The DNA here is from genome assembly GCA_947424995.1 of Rickettsiales bacterium. Lineage (GTDB taxonomy): Bacteria > Pseudomonadota > Alphaproteobacteria > Rickettsiales > CANDYO01 > CANDYO01. Next base: position 4,732 of record CANDYO010000079.1, read on the forward strand.
CAATAGCATCTATTTTTCCTGCTAAAGCTTTAATAGTATAATCCATTCCATCGAGATTTAACTCAACCACAATATTTATATGTTTCTGTTTGATCATAAAATGGCGATAAATAAGCTTCATGTTTTTTATTGCCTTCACTTCATCTTCACTTAATTGCATAGCTTCTGCATAAACTTCAGGATGGTTAAATGGTAAAAATAAATGAGTAGAAATTTTATTATTAATAGCAGCTATATTAGGATGGATAATTTCTTTAACATCTTTAACCTCGAAGGCAAACATAGCGATAGCATTATTTTTTTTAAGTAGTTCAAGCCAATTAGGTAAGAAATTAGCAAAAATTTTGTCGGTCAATAGTTGATTAGCATTATGAATAGCAATAATTGTTGGAGTTTTATCTAAAATTTGTCCATATTGATAAAGACAATAAGCCATAAAAGGAGCAACACTGATTATGTTATCCGCTTTAATCAATTCGGCTACATTAAACCCCAGCATTTTTATTCCAGAGCCAAATTCATCATAAGTATTATCAAATAATAAACCAAATTTATTTGGCTTACACCACAAAGACAAGCTAACTTTAATTGCTTCATCTTCAATATAATCCATTAACATTGAAATTTGTCTTTTTCCTACGGGGATTTTAGTCCAAAATTTATCTAAAGCCGTAAAGACTATGTTTTTTTGTTTATCATCATAAATCCCATCTGGAAAAATTAACAATAATAACCAATTTTTGAGAAACTTATTATTTTCTGGAGAATCAACTAGGGCGAATGGATTCAAGGCAAAACTAGGTTTATCCCCCATTAAGCTGATTATTTTATGCTTACCACCTAATGCTTTAACAGTTACTCTAGAAGTTTCAAACTGATCTATATAAAATACATTAGGTTCATATTTAGAGCTTTCAGAGAGCAAAAAATTTACTAATATTGCCTTTGCTGAATCAGCTGGTCCTGCAATCATTGTATGACCGTCATTACCTACATGTAGATTAAAAAAATGTGGAGCGCCGTCAGAACGGCGAAATAAAGTTATTGCAGATCCCCAAATATTCTCGGTTTCACCGGATGGAGTATTATGTAATGAAGCAAACCCAGCTGTTCTTTTAGTATTAATGTAACTAGGACGGCGAAAGAAATTGAAATTACCTGGTAGCTGGGACCAAAAAGATAAGGCTATATTTAAATCTTCTCGAATAATAACAATACCTAGTTTACGAATTTCTGTAATCACGCTATCTACAGCTCTTTGTAAATCATCTAAAGTTTCCCCAATAATCATCACCGTCATTTGTTGTGAACCGTAATCTGTGGTTCCACCTGAGTCGCTATCCATAGTAGCCTTTAATCCACAACTACTCCTTAATTCCTCATCTTTACTAATTCCAAGAACATAATCAAGATATGCAAAACTATTTTTAGCTGTAGAAGAATCTACAAAATTAAGAGTTTGAGAAATTACATACTCACTTGAAATACGAAGAAATTTATCTAAAGCTTTAGCTGCAAATTCATGATATTCTTTTAGACTAAACATAGCAGCATAGCGTTTTTCATTTTCATCAAAAATTTCTAAAGCATTCCCACCAAAAGCAACTTTACTACGACAGAATATACGATCAATCCCTTGAACTGGTAAAGCAACACGTTTGCTTTGCAAGCAGATAATTTTAGTTAAAAATTCTAATATCTCTGAGTGAGCGCCGAATCTATCATGGACCACTCCAAGTCTTTTTCCACCGAACACTTTTAGAACATCAAGCATTTTGATAATAATATTATCAAGGTACTTAGCATTGTCGGCTAACCTATTTAGGTGATTTTTTTTTAATATCTTTGGAATAAATGATAAGCTAACATTTTTTGAAGTATTGTAATTTTCACCATCATATAGAATGGTTACATATAACTCGTTAACAAACTTATCTCGCCAGTAGTTTTTCTTAGCCCACGCATCATGAGTATCTTTAGCAAAAGTCCAAGGATAATAGTTGATTGAGTCTAGATTGCGTTTACGTCTTATAGTATGAAACCAAATCGCCACTTTACGGTCTTTTATATTATCAACAATGGCTTTACGAATAACCGTTCTCAAGTCAACGCTTTCTTCAGAATTGATCATTTCTTTAGAATAGCCTTCTATTTTGATTACTTGCATTAATTCACCATTTTTAGTCAGCAAATTATAATCATCATAATGACAGGCATAGGGAATACATTGCTCCGCTAAGGCCTCTAAGGAAAATTCTACTTTTTCTTTCTTTTTAAAAAAATTAAACATCACAACTTAAAATAATCTAACTAAAACTAGAAGTAGTTATATCATATACTTTGCTAGATATGATTGTCTAGACATTTTCTATTTTTAGTAGATATCTGTTGTAGATAACGCCGCATGATCTACGTTCTCTTTTAAAGCGCACGGGATTGTCATCCCTGGCAAACTGCCGAAGGTAGCACGACTGGGGATCTCAGGAGGTTTCTTCTCATGCACGAGATCGGGGATGACGCCAAATTCTGACCTAAATTTAATAAACATCTTTTTAAAGACTTAACTACAAATCCAGTTCATGTTCAAATTTGCTTACTACCTTCTTAAACATGTGCTTTATTAGCTTAGCACTTCTTGCTTCAACAGAAAGATTATCTTGCGCCCATAATTTTATCCAATCTTCAGCTAGATGCCATAAATTCGCTTCCGGACAAAGGATTTTACCAATACCTTCTACCATAATCATAGTTTTTTGTAGCAAGATCAATTGCGGCTGAGTTTCCATTTGAAAATCTTCAGTAATTTTAAATAATTGTCCAAGCAACTTAGCTATAGATATTTGCTCTGGCGGCAAATTCATAATTGGTTCACCGATAGCTCTACAAGCCTGCGCGAATTGTTTGACTATTTGATTTTTACTTATATAACCAGCCTGTTGATGTGTTTTTGCAATTAAATCATAATCTCTATTTAAAAATCCGTGCAATATTTGAGCTATATAAAGACGATTTTTATAATCTAATCTGCCCATAATTCCAAAATCTAGTAAAATAATTTGCCCTTGATTACTAACCATAATATTGCCTTGGTGTAAATCAGCATGAAAAAATCCATTCACAAAAGCTTGATCAAAAAACATTATGGCAAAATTAGTTGCTAAGCTAGTTAAGTTCAGATTAGCTGCAATAAGCTTTTCTCGCTCGTAGATTGAGATAGCATCTATCCATTCCATAGTAAATATTTTATTACTAGTCCGCAACCAATCAACTTTTGGAATATGAACATATTCAAGCTTATTTAGATCAAGTAATTCTGCAGCTGCAGCAGCTTCAAAACTTAAGTCTAATTCAAATTTAAAGCTAGTTTCAATAGTTTTCACCACCTCAAATAATTTTAATCTTTTATATTGAGGAAATTTTTTATTCAATAGCTTAACTACGAAATAAAAAAATCCAATTTCTTGAGTTAGAATTTTATCAATATTAGGTCGTCTTACCTTTACAGCTACTTGATTACCATCAAGAGTAATGGCTTGATGTACTTGTGCTATGGAAGCCGCAGCTATTGGTATTTTATCAAAGCTGCTATAAATTTGTTCAAGCTCTTTACCAAACTCGCTGAATATAATTTTACGCACTAAATCAAAAGAGAAGCACGGTAATTGATCTCTTAAGTAACCTAAAGAATTAGCTAATTCTATACCTATTAAATCTGGTCTGGTAGAAAGAAACTGTCCTAATTTAATAAAAGCAGGGCCTAACTCTTCTAAAGCATTAGCAATGTTACTATTTTTATTTTGTAAATTTAATTTTCCAAAGATAGAAATTACTCGATATTTCCAGAGAATATAACCTATATATAATAACCGCCAGTAATAGCCTAAATTTTTAAACATAATTATACCAAACCTTATTGCTGATAAATAACTCGTCATCCTTGATGAGTAAAAACTAGGATTTGCCTAGTTTTACGAGATCGGGGATGACGTGAGAATATAGTGTTATATTTTATAGCCTGTATATAGCGCTACCACACCACCAGTTAAATTTTGAAATTTGCTTAATTTAAAGCCAGCGTTTTCCATCATCTGGATAAATTCAGTTTGAGGTGGAAATTTATAAATACTTTCAACTAAATATTTATATGAATCTTCGTCTCCAGCAATTAATTTACCAATTTTAGGAATAATATT
>CANDYO010000080.1 GCA_947424995.1 Rickettsiales bacterium
ATTTCTGCATCCAGTGTACCAAGCGCTGGGTATAAAATGGCCACAAAAATTTAAGCATATTGATACGATGTAGTGCCTCGCTGCATCAAAACTCTAGGATTTACAAGGGGTTAAGGCCAGCCCCATTCCAAAGTCAAGATGGGTTTGATATAAAACTCATTACAACCTCGTTTGTTCGTTTGCCACATTACTTTTAACGATATCAGCATAACTATGCCCCATTTTTCTTTTTTTCTCTCCTCCAACAGCATCTACCCAGGATCCTTTATTTACTTTTTTTTGGGTAGCAGACCTTTGATCTTCAGGAAGCATATCATTTAACCGCTTTCGCTCAGATTTATTACTAAATTCTATAGATACCTCTCTTATTATAGTAGCTTGATATCCAATTGGTACAGCTTGTAAAATTTTATTAGCATTTTCCCACCGTTGATCATGGCTCTCTCGATGGTTATTTATCGTAGCTATCATTGCCCCTTTTATAGCTCCTACAAAATAAAAAATTTTATTCTCCGGTATAGCTTTAGTTATGTTAAAGCACCTAGTTGGCGCTGCTACAATAGCAGCAATAATTGGTTTGCTACATCTACTAATAAATACTGAGGTTTCAAGCGATGCAAAAAATTCTTTAAATTTTTGTGGATCATTATGGACGTAATCCATCGCTTTTTCTAAAGCTTTTGGCTTATTAAGCAAAGATTTATCATGATGTTCTATATAATCAACAACAACATGAACCATATTATCATTTTTCAAGAGATAATATCTTCTAAAATCATAACTATTCTCAAGTAGTTCACTCATAATTTCTGGATGAGCTTTGAGCATTTCTACTATAACTAATTTATGCCCTCCATCACTAGAGCGCATATATTTTGGTAATTTATGAGGATTTTTACCGCTATTGATATGGAGCATAAAAGCATCCATACCTATGGGTATTTCGGTTATTTTATCTCTTGGATAACTACAAGTAGTTAATGCTTTTTTAGCATAACTAATGATAGGATCACCAGCAGCATTAATAGGAAAAAACTCTCTATATTCCTTAACTATTGGATGGTCAGGATTAGCTAAGTTAACTTTTAAACGATCATGTACTTTTACTCTAAGTTCAGGAGGAATTTTATTGGATGACTTCCAATCTGCAAGCCACCCTCCTACCCTCATTCTTTCTTCTGGCAAAGATTCTGCAACAATCTGATTAATAATTTCCGGTACTTCTATATTTATACGTAGCTTCAACGTTTCTGCATTAACTATCTTAACATCAACATCTTGATGAAATACATTCAAATAATATGCAAGTTTATTAATGGCTCCACCAGCACAAACATTCTCATCTATTCTACTACTATTATACTCATATAGTTCTGGCTTATCTGTACCATAATCAATATTATAACCTCTTCTAATTGTATATAGTGTATCAATAAATTTAAACCATATTCTCTTTTTAAAAATATTTTGCTCTTCAATATTTTCTAATTCCGAAAATTTTACTTTAACTAATTGTCCAGTCTCATTTAATCGACTACCAACAATTATTTTACCTAGATCTTTGGTAGCTTTATAGCTAAGAGCTATCATTTCTTTAACAGTTAAACCATTTTCGTTTTGATCATTAACTGTAATATCTACATAATCATTACCCAAAAGCCCTCGCTGTACAACATCTTCTAGTAGAGCTGCAGCTGTTTCCACTTGAAAACGTCTAAAGCTTAAGATTTTGTGCATTTGTTCGCTATCAATATCAAGAAAAGCTTCTACTCCGTCAAGTAAATGAGCTGTATGCTCATACAACTGAATATTATCATAGGCAATGATTTTAGCTATTTCTCTTCTTATCTCTGCTATAGTGTTCTTAGTTTTCTTTTTAACTTGTATATGATTAACTGAAATAAAAATTGCTTTTTCTACTACTTGAATACCATAGTTAAAACGATTTGCTAATCTAACGAATGATTGATCTATTGTGGTATGAATAGAATCTTGGTGAGTGTCTATCGCTCCATCATTTATAGTAGTCCTAGTTGCAGCTATATTAGTCCTAATTTCATCTGCAGTTTTACCATCACCATTCATTAAGTTAACGTATGATTCTGGTATATCCTTAGTAAAATTGTTAAATTGATCTAGATTCATTTTAGAAGCTATCAGATGTAAAAAGCTTGTCTGTTCATCAAAAAAGCTACATAACTTAAATTTTTCCGCAAAACTAAAGTGAGTTGAACGTGGATTAAATTTTTTAGCCACTTCATGAATCATCCCTTGATCAATCATTTCGGTCATGCTTATTTCGTTACCATCTGCAAGTCTACTACCATAAGCTCGCTTTAATCCATTTAAAAACTCTTCTCTTATTGATGGTATTTCAAATTCTAGAGTTGTAAAACCATCTCCTCTAGTAATTGTTGGCTGGTAATCTTTGTTACCATAGTTTAATAATATAGTTCCATTTTCATTTCTAATGGGTATCGTTTTTCTTGAATATTGATCATAAAAGAATGTTCTTCGATTAAGTCCTACTTTAAGTTCACCTGTGCACCCCATATCAATAGTCTGAGACATATCCAGATCAATTGCAGATCCCAATATAGTCTGTAAAGTTTGCGCCATAACTTGTGCTGGTGATAAATTTTCTAAAACTTGTCCTGGAACGGCTGGTCTTGCAAGCGAAGTAGATTTTATTGACTGAATCACTTCTAATTGTTTACCAAGACTTAAATTATTGAATTCAGCTATTATAGAAAAATTAGAATTTTTTCTCCTACTATTACATTGGGTAATAAATTCTTCTATATTTAACGTCATTTATATATCTCTAGTATCTTGAAGCTTAGATGATGAGTTTAGATCTTTGTTTTCAGCTTTTCGTTTGCTTCCACCAACACGATTAACCCATGATTGCTCAATTGTATTTTCACTGATAGACATATTTGCTGTATTTAACTGTTGTGATGGCGCTGATTTCTCAATTATAATTGGATGATATTGCTCTGGGATATATTTAAAACATTGAATTATTTCTTCTTCTAATTCATCTTCACTAAGATTCTTTGCCTTAATTACCGCGCTAATTGGTTCAATAAAAAGATCAAATTTATTTTTAGGAATAACTTCCATTATAAGGGCTAAATTCTCTGGATTATCTCTAATATATTCACTTATCATCTCTTGAAATACTGGAATTTTTTTAGCTGAAATAGATTTAGCTATTTTATAAAACTCAGCAGGTTGATCTTTTATTACTTCACCAATAATTCCTACAAAAAGATCTAACTCACTCTCTGGAATGGCCTTAATGATTGCTGGAATATATTTAGGATTAGCCTTTGCAATATAGTCAACCGCCGTAAGCATTGAGCTCACTCTCTCTTTAGGGATAGTTCTAATTATAGCTGGACATGAAGTAGGAAAATGAATAGCCATAGTACTAGCATAACCAGCACATGTAGCAAATTGCTCATTATCAAGTGAAGAAAAAAACTTTTTTAAGGCTGGAGTATATAACTTATATGAAATCGCTTCACTTAAAGCATTATCAAAATAATTTTTATTAGTTACTAATTCTGTTTTATAATGCTGTAAGTAAATATCCATTATGGAAGTCATTTTTCCATTAACTGTTATATACTCTTTTTCCAAACAATATTTTTTATCAAGCAATGTATGTATTATCTCTGGTCGCTGTTTAAATAGCAGCTCTAATACCAGTTGGTAATCACCATTTTCACTGCGCATAAATTTAGGTAGTTTATTTAAATCTTTGTTACTTCTTATATATTCTACAAAGCTATCTGCACTTAATGCTGTTTCAGCTATTTTCCCTTTAGGATAATTATATTCTTTTATAGCATCTCGAGTATGAGTAAGGATTGGATCACCATTCTTATCAATAGGAAAGAATTCTCTATATTCTAAAATAATTGGATTATCTGCTTTTTTAAATTCTTCTATTAAATGATTATAAATCATTCCTTGCAGTTCTAATGGCATAACATTAGATGCTTTCCAATCTGTTATCCATAATCCAGCTTTAATTTTATCTTCTTGAGTAATTTTTAATATTATCGGCTTAATGAGCGCTAAGAATTCTCGCTGCACTCGAAATTTAAATGTTTGCGGAGTAATAATTTTAATATCAACATATTCATGTATTCCATTTAGAGCATAAGCTAATTTGTTGATGGTTCCACCACTACAAATATTATGATCAGTGTTTTCAGTAAACTCATATAGTTCTGGTTTATCTTCTTTATGATCAACATTATAACCTCTACGAATCGTATATAGAGCATCAAAAAATTTTAATTTTACAGCTCTTAAAAAACTTTCTTTTTCTTGCTCCGTTTCTAATTCAGTGAATTTCTTTACTACTGATTTTCCTGTTTCATCTATTTTATAACCAACTACTAATTTATCGTAATCAATAAGAGAACTGTAAGTAAACGCTATCATTTCCTTGATAGTTAAACCATTACTATTAGCAACATTAACATCATTGAAATACTTATATTGATTACCTGTATGCCCCTCATGTATAACATCTTCAATCAGATCTGCAGCAGTCTTTAATTGAAATCTCTTAAATTTAAGGATTTTTTGCATTTGGGGGCTATCAACTGATAATCCTTTCTCTGCTTCAGTTAACAAAAGACTAATATAGTGTAATAATTTTTCATTATTATAGCCAATTACTTTAGTCAACGACCCTTCTATATTTAGCATTATTTCATCAATTGAGGGCTTAATTCGTTGATGATCAACAACAATAGTTGTTGCCTTTTCTGCGGTAGAGATATTTAAAATATTCCCAGCTAATCTAACCAGTGATTGATCAACTGTTCTGTGAATTGCAGGTGTATGAGTATCTATTCCAGCATCATTGAAAATAATTTTATCACGAAACATATGCTTACGGATAGCAGCTACTTTTTCTGGTGAATTAGCTACCACATCAATCGCCCGTTTACCTTCATTATCAGTAAGATCTAGATATGAGCTTTTAGTATCTTTAAGAAAATTTTCAAGCTGAGCTACTGTCATTTTAGGTGCAGCTAAATGAAGAAAAGTAGTTTTACGATCAAAACTAGAACATAGCTTAGCTTTATCAACAGTCGAAAAATTTTTTGAATCAGGAGTGATTGTTTTAGCAACCTCAAAAATCATTGCACGATCAATCATTTCGTCTCTAATAACCTTACCAAGACCAACAAGTAGCTGATAATATGATTTATCTAAATTACTTAAAAATTCTTCTCTTATAGAAGGGACTTCAAAGCTTACAGCCACATAACCATCTGCTTGAGTTAGATGAGCTTGATATTCCTTTCCTCCATGATGAACAAAGCATTTTCCATCAATATAATGAATAGGTACAAATCCACTTGAGTAAACATCAAAAAATTCTGATTCTTGAGATAGATTTTCTATAGTACCAGCACATCCCATCTGAACCGTTTGCACTGTATCTAATTGAGTATTATCTCCTAAAGCAAATTGTAAAGCGCGTACCATATTTTGCTCAGGAGATAAAGCAGCCAAAGCTTGACCAGGAATAGCTTGTTGAGTTATTGACGTTGACAGTATGGATTGCAGAATTGACTCTTGCTGGACTAAATTTAAACTATTAAATTCTTCTTTGATCAAAAAATTAGGATTCTTCCTTTTCTTATCACAAGCCATAACAAATTTTATTAAATCTGACGGCATATTCTCCCCCTTTAAAAAAAACGCTATCTTGCTCAGGGATAGCGTTTTTCCTTTATTTTAGAATTTTGCAGTATTACAATAATTGTCTGATTACATAAGGCAAGATACCACCGTGATTGATATAATCAATTTCATTAGCTGTGTCAATACGGCATTGCAGAGTAATCTTATCAACCACTCCGTTAGCTCGCTTAATTTTACAAATTGCATCCATTTTTGGACTAATTTTACCATCTAATCCTTCAATGCTAAATTCTTCAGAACCATCTAGTCCCAAGCTAGCATGAGTAACTCCGTCCTTAAACACTAATGGTAATATTCCCATTAGCACTAAGTTAGATCGATGAATACGTTCAAAGCTTTCGGCAATAACCGCTTTCACTCCAAGTAATAAAGTACCTTTTGCTGCCCAATCTCTTGATGATCCAGTACCATATTCTTTACCGGCCATAATTATCAATGGGCAATGATCTTTCTTATACTTCATTGCCGCATCATAAATACTCATAACTTCATTAGTTGGGAGATATCTAGTCACTCCACCTTCAGTACCGGGCGCTAATAAATTTTTAATCCTAATATTCGCAAAAGTACCGCGCATCATCACTTCATGATGTCCACGTCTAGTTCCATAAGAATTAAAATCTTGTGGATCAACTCCTCTTTCCATTAGATATCTTGCTGCAGGACTTGCTTTGGCAATATTTCCTGCCGGAGAAATATGATCAGTGGTAATGCTATCACCAAATAAGGCTAGAAGCTTAGCATTTTTAATATCATTGAGTCTACCTGGCTTAACTGTCATTCCATCAAAATAGGGAGGATGTGCTACATAGGTACTACTACTTGCCCAATCATAATTCATCCCTTCACCAACTTTAATTTTTTTCCACTCTTCATCGCCACTAAATACGTTAGCATATTTTTCTTTAAACATCTTAGGAGTAACTGATTGTTCTAATAAGTCTTGAATTTCTTTATTGCTTGGCCAAATATCTTTCAAATATACATCTTTGCCATTTTTATCCTGACCCAGTGGATCTTTGCTTAAATTCATTTGCATAGAACCAGCAAGAGCATATGCCACCACCAGCGGAGGAGAAGCCAAATAGCTTGCTTTAACCAATGGATGAATCCTGCCTTCAAAATTACGATTACCAGATAACACAGCTGTAACAACTAAATCATTTTTAATAATTGAATCTTCTATTTCCTTTTTTAATGGACCAGAATTACCAATACAGGTTGTACAGCCATAACCAACTAGCTCAAAACCTAATTGATCAAGATATTGCTGCAGACCACTTTTATCAAGATATTCGGTTACAACTTGAGAGCCAGGAGCAAGTGAAGTCTTCACCCATGGCTTCACTTTCAAACCTAAGGCCACCGCTTTTTTAGCAACAAGTCCAGCAGCTAGCATAACACTTGGGTTAGAAGTATTAGTACAACTAGTGATCGCTGCAATCGCCACGTCGCCATTAGCCAATTTATAATTTTCTTTTTCAACTACTGCATTTTTCTCTAAGCTTTGATTAGCTTTAGCCATGCTTGGCAATTCTTTAATAAAAGACTCAGGACCTTCGCTTAGCAACACTCTATCTTGTGGACGTTTAGGTCCAGCAATACTTGGTTTAATCGTAGCAAGATCTAATTCAAATACATCACTAAACACTGGATCTACAGTATTTGTATCTCTCCACATTCCCTGCGCTTGAGCATATTCTTTTACTAGCTTTATTCTATGCGGATCTCTACCTGATAATTCTAAATAACGAATAGTTTCTTTATCTACAGGAAAAAATCCACAAGTGGCTCCATATTCAGGTGCCATATTAGCAATGGTGGCGCGATCAGCAAGAGGCAGATGATCAAGCCCTGAACCATAATATTCAACAAACTTATTTACTACATTTTGCTGACGAAGAATTTGAGTAATCGTAAGCACCAAATCAGTTGCGGTTATTCCCTCTTGTAAGCTTCCAACTAGTTTAAAACCTACAACTTCTGGAATTAACATCGACATCGGCTGTCCAAGCATCACTGCTTCAGCCTCAATTCCACCCACTCCCCAACCAAGTACGGCTAAGCCATTTACCATAGTAGTATGGCTATCAGTCCCAACTAAAGTATCAGGGTAAGCGTAATTCTCTTTAAGCCAAACAACTTGAGCCAAATATTCTAAATTCACCTGATGACAAATCCCAGTACCAGGTGGCACAACCTTAAAGTTATTAAAAGCTTTTTGCCCCCAACGAAGAAACTCATAACGCTCAAAATTGCGCTGCATCTCAATCTTAACATTTTCTGCAAAAGCTGATTTAGTTCCAGCTTTATCTGCTTGCACTGAGTGATCGATGATCAGATCTACTGGTGATAATGGATTAATCTTTAGCGGGTCTCCACCAAGCGCTACCATTGCATCACGCATTGCTGCTAAATCTACTACTGCTGGCACCCCAGTAAAATCTTGCATCAAAACTCTAGCTGGATTATAAGCAATTTCATGATCAATCCTGCGGTTCTTTAGCCAGTCAACACATGCTTTAACATCATCAACGGTAACCACTCGTCCATCTTCAAAACGAAGTAAATTCTCTAAAACAATTTTGAGCGATACTGGCATCCTGCTTATATCAACAGCCAATTTTTTACCAGCCTCATTAATACTAAAATATTTATAGGTTTTACCTTCAATTACAAGATCACGCTTAACCCCTAAATTATCCTTACCAAATAGCATAAATACCTCTTCCTTTGATTTCAAAATATCTTCTACTATTAGTATATATTTTTTCTTTTTCAGAAACAAGAGGGGAATGGTTTGAGAGCCGTTGGATGAAATAAATTTGTATGTAAGTTAACTATAGCAACAACACAATGCCATCACCCTTGTAAAAGTTCACTAACTTAGGTTACGGATTCTGCGTCATCCTCCTAAGCTCAAGCAACGCCTAGCTATCTTAGGGATCCATGATCACCTCAAGCTCTTGATTTAGAATGGATTGTATATTCAAAATATACTCAAAACTCTGTAAAAAAGTAAGTAATGTAGTTAGAGTTATTGGTAAGGTTTATATAGGCCTTATCAATGGGGCGAACAGTACGCTTGATGGATTGATCACTAA
>CANDYO010000081.1 GCA_947424995.1 Rickettsiales bacterium
TTCGCAGGAACTAAAGTTGCCTTGACCCATTTAATCTGCGAATTTTCTTTTAGCAACTATGCCAAGAAAATATCTTTATCACCACTAGTGATGCTTTGTTATAAACTTTTTGTTGCGCTAGATCCTTGAATTAACCAGGTATTTACGTGTTTACATGATAAATACATAGATTGATAATTAGTCTATCGGTCAAAAGTCAAATTTTGCACAACAAATTGAAATACTCGTCATCGCGAGAGGAGCGTTTCAGGCGGGAGGCGGAAACGCATGTCGCAATGACATCGTACTGATTTTGCTTCACACTAAAAACTGCGGAGCAGAATATAGAAATCCATAAGGTTGATATCATATATATAGCATTTTCTTATGGATTTTATAATAAAATTATACCATCAAACCCTTGTTTTATATAAGCTTTATGCATTTTGATAGAGAGACTAATTCCTGTTCCATTTCTTAACTCAATCTTCATATTCCTTAATATTACCAGTTATAACATCTGCATTAGAAGAGCTTGAGCTTAATGCTTCACTTTTGACAGCTTGATTATTATCTAAATCTTCATCTTCTTTACACGAGGCTACTGTTTCCCTTAGTTGTGTAGCAATATTTCTAGAGACCATAAGAGGACTTAAGTTTGGCTCCACACGCGCTGAGGACGTCGAAGGACTTACATCATGAAAAAGCACTGAGATCATAGCTTGTCTATTTTCGTAAGTCATTCCTCCATCGCGAGCTCTTCCTGAGTTTTGTATTGCGCATAATTGATAATATGGATCTGGTGGATCATAATGAGGATCATCCATAACACTCTTATATTTAGGTTTAGGATCGACTGTATCATTTGCCGCTTTTCTATAATCAGGCCAATTATCCTTCATATATTCTTCCTTATTTTAGGATACTTGTTTTAGGATACTTATTAATGATTAAAACTTAGCAAAATCATTGGTTGATTATTAGCAACATTTAAATAGTGTGGTTTTATACGAGGAGCATCGCAATTTCTGATTTAAAAAAAACGAATAAAAACACCGCACTACTTTTTAAATTTTTCTCCTAAAATTTCTCTTTTTATTAAGTGTTCTTTAAGATTTTTTCAGCTATAATAGACTTAATATATTCAAAGAGGCTTTTATGAAAAAATTTACTGTACCATGTGATTTTGGCGGACAAAAAGCACCATTCACTATCTATATTGGTGATCCTGAACCTAAACATCATCCATTACATTTTCAGTCTAATTGGCTTTCTAAAGAACGCGGCGGTACCATTCCAGGCGAAGTAATGGATAGTATTGCTAAATTAAAAGATATTGCCGATCAAAATAATGTTTCTTTTGAAGATCTATGTGTGTATGCTCTAGGAGCTGCGCAACAAGATGAAGATGAAGCAGCAGAAGAAACTGAAGAAGCTGAAGAATAACATGAATAAAACGGTTAAAATTGCCCCTTCTATCCTTTCTGCAGATTTCGCAAAATTAGGAGAGGAAGTAGAAAAAGTAAGCCAAAATGCAGATTACATCCATATTGATGTAATGGATGGTCATTTCGTTCCTAATATTACCATCGGCCCTGCTATTGTAAAAGCTCTGCGTCCCCATAGTAAGCTTATCTTCGATGTTCATTTAATGATTTATAATGTTGATCAATATATCAAAGAATTTGCCGATGCTGGCGCTGATATAATAACCATTCATGCTGAAGCTTGCACTCATTTAGACCGTAGCTTAAATCTAATTAAATCTCTAGGCAAAAAAGCTGGCGTATCATTGGTCCCCTCATCTAGTGAAAATCAATTAGATTATGTGATGGATATGGTTGACCTAGTGTTAGTGATGACAGTGAATCCTGGCTTCGGCGGACAAAAATTTATTCCAAATCAATTAGAAAAAATTACCAATATTCGTAATAAAATAAATCAAACTTCTAGAAATATAGACTTAGAAGTTGATGGCGGTATCAATGATATTACTGCTAAACAAGCAATTAAAGCTGGGGCTAATGTCTTAGTAGCTGGAGCCTATGTTTTTAAAGACGGACCAGAATATTATGCTAGGAACATTGATCTATTACGTTCATGCAATTAAAGACTTTACTCAATCAAGCAATAACTTCCCTTAATACAGCCAATGCAGCCTTAGATGCTAGACTACTTCTTCAACATGCAGCTAATATTTCCCAAGAGATAATCTATCTACAACCTACTTTAGAAATTTCTGAAGAAGTAGTTCAGTCTTATCTGCAACTCATTGATCGACGTATCAATAATGAACCAGTGGCTAAAATTATCGGCAGCAAATCTTTTTGGCTAGATGATTTTATGGTTAACAATCATACTTTAGACCCTCGCCCTGATAGCGAAGTGATTATCGAAACTGCTTTAAAATTATTACCAAATAATAATGATGCATATAGATTCTTAGATTTAGGTACTGGTAGTGGCTGTTTGCTATTATCTTTACTGCATGAATTTCCTAAAAGCACTGGGGTAGGTATCGATATATCTTTGGAAGCTTTGAAAATAGCTCAAGCAAATGCAGAATTACTTGGATGCAGCGCTAGAGCAAAATTAATTCAGAAAAATTGGGCTGATCATATAGATGAGCAATTCGATCTAATAATTAGTAACCCTCCGTATATCCCCAGCTCTGAGATAGCTACTCTTTCTCCAGAAGTTAAGCTTTATGACCCTTTACTGGCTCTTGATGGTGGCAATGATGGGCTTGATCCATATAGATATTTAGCTAAGCAAATATCCCCTCTTTTAAAAGCTGGCGCATATGCAATTTTTGAATTTGGCTTTGGTCAAGGAGAGGAGATTAGAGAAATTTTTAAAGGTTCTGGCTACTTAATTCACCAGATGCTCTTTGATTTAAATAATATAGAACGAGCTATAGTTATTAAGAATGGGTAGTTTATAGCATAAACGTCATTACAAAAAAAATATTTTACTTTTTGCTCATTTATTAGTCAACCAAGGTCGTCACCCTTGGCCGAAGGACAAGGGTCCAGTTAAAATCTTTTAAAACTTTTAAAAACTCTAAGCATCAAGAGATTTAATCTGGATCCTCGCCACCAGCTAAAGCTAGTGGCAAGAATGACGCCGATTTTTGCTTGAAAGCAAAAAATAACTTTTAACATTTAACTAGCCACTAAAAGGCGCTACTTAACTTAACTACAATAATGAGGCATGTATCCTTCTGCATCAATAACCCCAGCCATATCAAGTCCAGCAACGGTTGCAATAACCACTCCAGCTACACCAGCAATAGCTGCAGTTGTTGGGAAAATTACTGCAGCAAGTGCTACGGTTGCTCCGGTATAAGAATCCAAATTGTTACCAAGATCATTTATTATAGGTTTCCATATTTCTTTAGATGATGCTACTGCATCTATTACTAAATCAGTACCAGAATAAGAAATAGATTCAGGAATACTCCCTTTAATATATGATTGAGTAGCTTCAGTTAAACTACCAATAGTTGTAGTACTTAGAATTTCACCCATTCCACTAAGTTCTGTTATTTTAGTAAAAAACTCTTCATTAAGAGTAGTCAATTTTGCTAACTCACTTTGCGCAACCGTCAATCCATCTTTACCAAAACTTGCTAGTGCTGTTGCTACTTTTGTGCTAGCAGCATAATATGCAGTGCCATATGTTATCATAACTGGAAGGCTATAAGCTACAAGTGCTGTGCCAGCTACCATCGCTGCTATTTGGTATGGATGTTCACAAACATAATTTACGCTTGTCGTTAGATAAGATTCTTGTTTTTTAGCCATGTTTTTCTCCGTATAATATTTGAATTAAAATTAAAATTTTCTAGTAATTATAGAGAAAATCAACTTTTAATCTTCTCTTAATGTTTTTCACTTATACTCTAAGTTACATTAGATGAATAGTAATTTTTAATGATAAAAGCTAAATTAATAGAAGGTAAGCAAAAATCATGAGAACTAAAGTTACAGAACAAGAAGCAGAAATGAATCGTTATTTTAATAAAGTTATTCTTCCAGGCTGCCCAGGCGTTGATCAATTATTAGTAACTAAATGCTGGGATATGCTAGAACCTCAAGTAAAGCAACAATATTCCTCACCACCTCGTGAAATAGACATAGATCCAGACTCTAATTTACATGTTAGTGGACTTTCAACTTTTATTCGAAATATGCGCGATCTTCAGAAAAAATATGGACCAAATGAAATAGCTAAAGCGGTAGAGGATTTTCGTGAATTTGGTCAATATCAACATTCTACTAAACCTCCTCTATTGTTTGCAGTAGAAGCTACTAACTCACTAGAACCTTACGCTTCAATGAATCAAATTAGACCTATACTCCATAATATAAAAACGGGCGAACCACAAGAACAACTACATTTATCAGAAATGAGCGAAGAAGGAATCCAGAATATAAGAATGGCTGAACAAGTGGTTATTAAAAAAACTACTAATTTATCTGATATGACTAATGAAATACTCACAGGACTACTTACTCAAAAAATTGGCCATACTCGTAGTCCAAATCCCAAATATATTAATGAAAATGGTTGGGTTAACCGACATTTATTAAAAGAAGTAGCTCTATATATTGAAAATAACTCCAAGATTATGAATGAAGCCAAATTAGATAAAGCAGAACTGAAGTTTATTGGAGCTAGACTAGCAGAGGCCTGTAATAAGTTAGATTTAAGCGCTAGCAACGATAAAATCTCTGTATCAAAACAAGTCCATGAAGCCCTCGCTAAGGTAGACTTACCAAAGGAAATAAAAATGGCAAAAGCAGTTAGTCAAACAAAAACAGCTGAAACACTTTATAGAAAAGTAATGAATGAAAGCGATAAAATCATTAAAACATCTATAGAGAAGGTAAAAAAGACCATCTTAGCAAGCAGATAAATCATCTTAATAATTACTTAACTTCTACCTGTTAAGCTAGAATTATAGATTATACTTAGAGATTATTGTTTATGAAAGAAACTATCGACTTAGCTAGCGCCGAGAAATTATTTGAACGTGGAAAATATAGTGAAGCAAAAAAAATATTTCTTGAGCAAAAAACTCCTGAAGCTAATTTTTATCTAGCTTTAATGGCAGAAAAAGGTCTTGGCGAAGGAATAGATAAAGATTCGGCAAAAGATCTCTACGAGCAAGCTTTTGATAAAGGCTCTAGTAAAGCTGGCATTTATTTAGCCAGAATGTATCAAAAAGAAGGCTCTGAAGCCGAAGCCATAAAAATCTATACAAAAATAGAAAAAGAAGGCATAAGCACACTAAATGATACACTTCCAATGGCCTATGCTAAATATCGCCTAGCTCGTATTGATTCCGTTAATAGTTTCACCCCTTTAACTGAAAAAAGAAAAAAATCTATTAATGAGAGATATAAAGATGCTATCACTCTTTATAACCAGCGTGATCCAGGCTCTCGCGCGCATGCTAAAGCAATTTATCATCAAGCTTTATTTAAACTAAAATTGGCTGAAAATGATCGTAATATTCTAGCTGAAGCTAGAAATCTTTTAAAACAAGCCGCCGAAATGGACTATAATCCAGCTAAAGCTGAAGTGCTAAGCATGGACAGTAACTCACTTATTCATGAAAAATTAAGGACAAAAAGTTTTGAAAGAGCTCTTGCGAATAGTGATAAAGCTTTAGAATTAGATCCAAAAAATGTTAGAGCAAAATTACTCAAATCTAGAGCACTAATGTACAAGGCTGACGATATTTTGAGCTCAGGAAATCGTGAACAAGCTATGGAGTTATATGACCAATCAAGAACATTAGCTCAAGAAATATCATCTACTGACCTCCAATCTAAACAACAACAAAAAATATTGGATAGCAAATTAGCTGAAATAATGAAGGAGAAATGTAGCGCTTATTTAAGTGAGTCTCTTAAGACAATAACACCTACATACTGGGATTATTTAACTAAAACTAGGTTACCTGATAAAAACTCTTATCTTAAAGAGTTATCCAAATCTATAGCATCTGCAATAGAAACTAATCCTGATTTTTTGAGTCAAGCTTCATTTAGAGAAGTAACTAAAATTGCTCAAGAATTAAGTGAAGTCATTTTTACTAAAAATGAAAAGATTATTAATAAAGCCCTTGAAAATAATAATGATAATGAATTAACTCAAGACATGATAAAGCATAGTGCTGGAGAAGTAATTCAGGACTGGACAAATTTAAAGAAAGTAGAGGCTATAGCAAATTCAGAAAATATTTCTCCAGAAGATAAAGAACTGCTAAAGAAACGCCAAGAGTTTCAAGAGAAAGTCGAAGCTAATTTTTTAAAATTATATATCTTACTGGAAGATGCCACTAGCGATAATCCAACAGTAGATATAAAAATTAAAGATAGCTGGTTTGAGCAAGGAGCTGATGTTGCACAAAATGTTTTACCAACTTTTGCAGGACTTCTTGGTCCAATAATGGGCGGACATTGGGTAGGTCTGGCTTCTACTGGAGTTAAACTGACGGCCAAAGAGATCCATAAAAGAAGACAAAATGCAGTTAATGAAGGAGCTAAGAAATTTTGTAAAATAGGTGATAGGGATATAAATGAAGCCCAGAAATATTTTAAAGAAGTTGCTCATGAATTAGTTAATAGATATGGAATGCAAATTGATGATGTGGATCCAAAGTCAATTGATAAACTTGCTAAGGCAGCAGTAGATAAAATGGTTGCTCATGTAACAACTGAGACAGCTTTTTATAAAAGCTTTAGTTTAGCTAAAATTGGAAAAGCCGCAATCAATATAGTAGCTAATAAAGTTTCTAATGAGGAAAGAGTAGATCCCCCTCCTGTACAACTATTATTAGACGGAATAATTGAAGGGAAATCTCCAGAGGTGATAAAAATTCAAACCGTCATTGTAAACGGTAAAAGAAAACATAATAATTGGCTTGCCGACGGTATTTTTGCAAAAACAGCCATCACTAATGTTGCTGGAACGAAACATTATGAGCGTAGAGGCATTTCAGACCATTCGAAATATGGTTATCGATATATGTATAATATACCATCAGATTATACTGAAAAACAAGGAGCAACTGATGCAAAGTTTGCTAGAGATCTAGGTCGTCATAAGAAATTAATTAAATTGACTGATAAAAATCTTTTAACAGCTAAAAATTATAACTTGATAAAGAAAACTGCCAGTGATGATGTAGCTTTAGAAAAAGAAAAGCGAGAGCTATCAAAAGAGCAATATGGTGCTATCGCAATTACACTTGCTGGAGCTATCGCTATCTCTTCAGCTATTGTTATATCAATTGCAATTGGAGTTGGTTTACTTGCTCTCCCGCTTATTGTTGAAGCTGCAGTTGTAATGATAGCGGGTAGTTTTATTTGCACTCAAGGCGCTATTAACTTAAGTAGAATTCATGGATTAATAGAAACATTACCAGAAAGATACACTTATGAAATAGAAACAGAAATAAAACCAGAAATTTCTAAAGAACAATTAAAGGCTCAACATAAATCTTTTGTAGAAAAATTAGAAGATAAAGCAAAGCCATCTTATAAATCTACCAATACTTTATCACATAGTGAAAAATTAAAGAAGGAAGTCCCAGAAGCTACTGTAATCGAAATTGCATCTACACCCATTCAGGCAATATCTATGAAAACCATAGCAAAACCTACTTCATCAAAAACTAAATCACATAGAGAGAAACTAGAGAGATCATCTCCAGAGTTAACTGGAACAAAAACTTTATCACATAAAATAAAGCCGAAGAGCCCTACTGCTAAACCAATTAAAACAACAACTAAGTCACATGCAGAAAAAGAAAGATCTAAAAAAGATTCTGGTAAAGATCTCTCGATATTAAGAATGCACTCAAAATATTGAGGTTGAAAATTATGGCTGTATGTTTATACTGTGGATTTGGCGTCATCCCTGACGAAGGCGCTTGAAAAGCGCCGTAGATCGGGAATCTCATGAAGATATAAACTCCTGATATCCCCGGTCGCGCAGCGCTAAAAGCACTGCTTGCCAGGGATGACGCTAAGTAGTTATAAAACCAATACACTTCAACAACAACTCAAAACAAGCATAGCATGCCTAAATTAATACGCCAGATATCCACCACCTATAACCATGAGCATTTATTCAATATAGTTGCAAATATTGAAGCCTATCCTGAATTTCTGCCATGGTGCACGGCAGCTAGAATCATAAAGAAGCAAGATAATCTTATTATTGCTGAGTTAATGATCAAGTATAAAGTTTTTCGCAGTGCTTATACTTCAAGAGTAATTCTTGCGCCTAAAGATACAATCACTGTTGAACTAGTTGATGGACCGTTTAAGCACTTAAAGAACCATTGGCATTTTGTCAAAGAATCTACCGGATCCACAATAGAATTTATGCTTGATTTTGAACTAAAATCTAGTTTTTTAGAAAACTTAATCAGCAGCGAATTTGATTATTATGCCGATAAATTAATGGCTGCATTCATTAATCGCGCTGGTGATAATCTGGTAAATAAACTCTAGCTCTTGCGGTTCTGATAGTCTATGCCCTGCCCCTTTAAGCAAATGAATTTTTACATTATTACTATTAACTGCTTCAGCAATTCTAATCGCAGTTTGGTAAGGTACATCTTTATCATCCATCCCATGAATTAAGTGAATTGGCATCTCTAAAGCAAGTTTCTTGCTTAATAATAGATGCTGACGAGACTCCTCAATAAGCTTATGCGATATCGGATAAGGATCATCACAAAATTCATTACTAA